>NZ_PGCL01000001.1:600000-763690 GCF_004297185.1 Methanofollis fontis | reverse complement strand
ATTCTCTGCTACGACCGGGGCCTTCTCCGGCAGGGCGGTGATGGCGAAATACGAGAAGCCCGGTGTTTCGGCCCGGAAGGTAAAGGCGTCACCGCTCTCGCCGGTCACTTCCACTTTGAGGCGCTCCCATACGCCGTCATGATAGCGCCAGACCGCGATGTCCTCAGGGGAGAGGTTGCGCTCATCCAGCCATGCCTTTGAGACCGAGAAATCGATCACGCCGGAGGCGATCTCGTCGTCGGTGGCATGATAGACCTGGATCTGGAGGCAGTCATAGACCTCACCCGAGGGAACCGGGACATCTGAGGGGAGGGAGACCGAATCGGCCGTCACCAGCACCGACGGGATGCTCCCGGCGGGGGTGATCTCCACCGCAGAAACCGGGGTGGTCCCTGACCTGAAGGGGATCACCGCAGGCGTGCCGGCAGAGAGACTGCTCGCCGACCCCGCCGAGGAGGACGAGGAACTCCCGCCCCCGCCTGATGCCGCCGTCACCGTGACGGTGCCGGTGATGGTGTCGGCGCCGTAGGCATTGGAGACGTTCAGGAGAACGGTATAGGTGCCGGTCTGTGTATAGGTGTGCACCGGGTCCTCTTCTGCGGAGACGGCGCCGTCTCCGAACGCCCAGGACCAGGTGTCGGGCTCGTTTGCCGAGGTGTCGGTGAACCGCACGGTCAGCGGGGCGGCGCCGGTGGTCGGCACCGCCTCAAACAGGGCCAGAGGGGCCGCATATCCCTCAAAACGCTCCATCAGCGGGTAGGAGTCGGTGAGGTTCTCCACGATCTCAAAGCCCTCATCCCCGATGCCGTCGCCGTTTGAGTCGGTGCCATTGTAGGTGCTCCAGTAGTTGCCGGTGAAATTGGTGTGGACGCTGCCGTTGTAGCGGTAGGTCCGCTCCTCAGGAGAGTTCCAGAGGAGGCCTGAATCCTCGACCGCTTCCTGGCGGGGGAACGCCGCCTGTCCGGTGAAGAAGGGAGATTGCTCCTGGAAATACCCATCCAGCCGCGTACTTCCGCTCCAGGCCGGCACCCCGGTCTGCTGACAGACAGACTCCATCATTTCGGGTTCCATCGGTTCGGGGAAGAGCATGCTGTTCAGGTAGACAGCGGTGTCCGTTCCTGAAGCCAACAGGGGGAGATACCCGGAGAAGGTGTTTTTAGTCACCGAGGAGTTATCCATGCCAATACATGCCCCTCCGAAAATCTCTCCTGAGACCGTGTTCCCGGTCAGACTGCAGTTCTCAACACCAAAGCCGAAAACACCATAATAGCCTGCCACTGTGGAACCAAATACAGCCAGGCTGGTGCTTTCTGCCATTTCAACCCCTATGCCGGCACTGACTACGCTGTCCGCGACGGTACACCCATCACAACCTGAAAGCATCAATCCTGCATCCAGAGCGTCGATGGAGAGAGCATCCAGAAGAACGCCCTCTGAATCAAGAGCGACCACCCCATAGCAGCAGGCCTCAGCCGTGATGTTGATCACGGCCACATCGGTGCAGGAGAAGAACGCACACCCGACATAGGAATCCGACAGCGCCAGTCCGTCCACCAGCACATCGGTGCAGCCCACACAGACGACGGCGCCGGCGTCGGGACCGATCTCGACATCGGAGGCGCCCTCAAGGTAGACGACCGGGCGCCCGTCGACGGTGTTGGAGGTATCGATGCTGTTGCCGGGGGAGGGATCGGTGTCGACGTAGGCGAAATTGAAGGTGTTGTTCGCCATCGTGTTATTCGAGAGGGTGAGGTTGCCGGATTCAGCAACCCCAATGCCGAGCCAGGTGCCGGTCACGACGGTGTCCCGCACAACGACATCGGCGGCGGCGATATCAATGCCAACGGTTTCTGTGGCATTACCGGTGACAGTGAAACCCTCGAAGACGGCGCCGTCTGCATAGAGAGAGACGCCCACGTCCGAGGCGATCACCGCCATTCCCTCACCGCTGAGCGTGACGCTCCGGTTGATCACGACCGATTCGTTGTAGGTGCCGGCCGCAACCACGATGGAATCACCGTCCTGTGCGATTGTGAGCGCCTCCCCGATGGTCGGGACGTCCTGCGGGACGTAGATCGTCAGGGGGGCGGTGTAGGCGGCAAACGACGTCATCAGGGGGTAGTCGTCCTGTTCCTCGATGCCGATGATATAAGGCGAGTCCCCGATGCCGTCGTCGTTGGCGTCGGTGCCGTCGTAGAGGTTCCAGTGGTTACCGGTGAGGTTCCGGAAGAGGACGCCGTCATACCGGTAGTAGACCGGGTCGGGAGAGTGCCAGATGTTCCCGGTCGAGACCTCCTCTACCGACGTGCTATAGACGTCAGTCGCCGCCGCATCCGGTCTGGAGACGTCAGGCATGGACAGGGCGCGGGCGTGAGCGGCAGGTATTTCCTCGATAGAACATTCAGATGCCGGAAGTGCCGCCGGTGCCGGGAAGGTGATGTCATTCAGGTAGATCTCGTTGTTCTGGAAGGTGCCCAGATAGGGGTCCACCCCGGAGAAATCCAGTAGATTTTCTGTTATGCTGCTGTTGGTAAGACCGATGACGTACATATACACCGGATCATCACCAGAACCGGTGAACCGGAAGGTGTTTTCGGTGAACGCGATTCCCGATGCACCGAACAGCCCCATGCTGGAATTGCCGAAGCCTTCCAGCGTGTTGCCGACGAGGCTGCAGTTTGACGCCCCGTCGATATCGAGCAGCCACTGGTTCATCCCCGAGGAGGTGATCGAGCAGCCCTCGATATGGGTCCCGCTGACATTGGAGAGACAGATGCCTTCATAGGTATCGGTGATGGTGCACCCCTCGATGCCACTGTCCCGTGTCGAGAAGAGACCGACACCATACCCGTCGCCCTGGAACGTCAGGCCCTCAACGCTCATATTGTCGCAGCCGACGCAGCAGACCAGACCGGCATTGACGGAGGAGTCGATCGTCATCCCAGACTCCCCCTCGAGGTAGACAACCGGGAGACCGTCGACGGTGTTGGAGGTGTCGATGCTGTTCTTCGGCGCCGGGTCATCACCAGCATAATCGAAATTCCAGGCATTCCCGTTCATCACATTGCCCTGCATCAAAAGACCGGCGGCATCCCAGAGAGCGATCCCGAACCTCCCGTTGTCGGAGACGGCGTTGCCCTCCAGCACGGCATCGTTGATCTTATCCGTCTCGATACCTGTATTCCTGTTGGCATGGACCGTGTTGGCGGCAACGGTGGCACCGGTAGAGTAGCGTACGGCCACACCGTAGCCATCGTTATCGGAGATCTCGTTGTCCTGAACGAAGGCGCCGGAGCAGGACGAAATGTACACGCCCGAGGCCTCCCCTCCGGCGATCAGGCTGCCGGTGAGCGACGGGGAGAGTGCATCGATGGCATAATATCCTGTCCTGCCGTTCATCAGGGAGGTGGCATTGACCACCGACACACCCGCAACATCAGAGACATAGATGCCGAACCCGGCGTTCCGGATCGAGGAGCAGTTTTCGATGAGGGCGTCGTCCCCCAGGACCCGGATGCCAGCATCCCAGACGGTGCTGTTCCAGACCGAACCCGAAGCCGTGGCGGCGATGCCGGAGAGGCATACCCCGTCTGCGGAGACCGTGATCGCCGTCCCGGTGCCGCTGGCGTTCACGACCGGCATGCCGACGCCGGCGATCATCACCGACGCCGTGACGTCCAGGTGTTCGTTATAGGTTCCATTCTCCACGACGATCCTGTCGCCGTCGGAGGCGGCGTCGATCGCCGCCTGTATCGACGGGTAGTCGGCGGGCACGTGAATGAAAGTGCCGTTGAAGCCGTCAGCCGCACTGCCCGATGCCGCCGGGGCAAGGCAGAGCGCCAGAAGAATGAGGGTGCCGATCAGCACCTCGCTGCCATGTCTCATCAGATCTCACCTCGCACCACCCCCCATATGGTCTATCTTGAATCGATACCCCGGAGAATAAACCTTTTTAATATTTGAGATTCCGCCACCGCGAGATTCAGGAAATATCACCTAAAATCCGGATTCTGGTCAGGCGAACTCCCCCAGCAGTGCATATACCCCCGCCCGGGCAGGGGCGCCCCGTCCACCGTGACGCTCCGTTCCGCCACCACCGCCCCGATCACCGTCGCATCCACCCCGACCACCGGGAAATGTTCAGCAGGGATCGTGAACAGGAGTTCGAAGTCCCCGCCGCCATAGAGGGCGAACTCCCGCCCCTCGTCCTCAGGGACGCCGCCCGGCCGCGGGAGACGGGCCGAATCCACAGCAAACCCGCATTCGTTCACCGCCAGCATGTCGTGGAGGGAGAGGGCAAGACCGTCCGAGATGTCCATCATCGCCGTCACCCCGGCGGCATTGAGGGCGAGACCCTCCGCCACCCGCGGCACCGGTTCGATCAGGCGTCGCCAGTATTGATCATGGCCCGAGAGCGCCGCCTGCGCCCCGCCCAGATACCCGGTGACGCAGATGAGGTCCCCGGGACGGGCCCCGCTCCGCCGGACCGGAGAGGCAGCGGTCCCGAGACCGGTGGAGACGATCGTCAGTTCGGTATGGGCGTCGGTGTCGCCGCCGGCGAGATCGGCGCCATGGGCGCGGCAGCAGGCGAGCGCCCCCTCCGTGATCCCGGCGAGGCGTTCGGGACGGTCAAGACCGGTCGCCAGCAGCAGGGTGAGGGGCCGCGCCCCCATCGCCGCAATGTCGGAGAGGGTCACCGCCGCCGCCATCCACCCGATCTCTACGTCCGTCATCCCGATCGGGAAGTCGGTCGTCTCGTGGAGCATATCGGTGGAGAGGAGGAGCCATTCCCCCCCGTGCCTGACCGCCGCACAGTCGTCGGCCGTCGCCGCCGATCCCAGAAGGGGGACAAGAGATCGGATCAGGCCGCGTTCATCCATGCCGCCGCACCTCCTTCTCCCGCTCGCTCCTGTACTCCTTGAAGACCTGGTTCAGCATCGCCGCCTTCTTGTCCCGTTCATTCCTTTCCACCCGCTCCTCCCATGCAGAGATGGCGGCGGCAAACCGTTCCTCATCGGCGGTCCCGATCTTCCCGGCGAGGCGGAGACCCACCGCACCCCCCGCCACCAGGGGGAGGGAGGCGGCGAGCGTCGCAGCGATCAGGTGCGGATCGAGGGCATCCAGGTCATCACCCGGCACGATCACCGCCGCCACCCGTGCATCGGCGATCTCCCGCACCACGCTCCGCCCCCACCCGCCCGTCGTCCCGACCGAGATCACATCCCCGGCATCGATCCCCAGGTCTGCCACGAGTCCGCGCACGGCGTCATGGGTGAGGGAGGGGATCACCTTCACCGGCACCTGCCCCTCCCCCACCTGCAGTTCTTCAAGGCGTTTCATCCGCTCGATCCGTTTCAGCAGACTTTTGTTGCGTTTTTCCTCTTTTCGAAGCCGTTTTTTCAGATTTTTAATGATCTCCTCGCGTTTCGTGATCTCCGTATCACGCTGGAGGTTCTTCGAACGATCGGAGCGTTCCCGCCGGATCTGTTGCTTCTGCCGAGCGATCTCCCGGTCCTTCTCCACGATCCCTTCCTCGAGTTCCTGCACAAACTCGCGGAGGCGGCGCACCTGACGCTCCAGCTGGAGTATCCGCTCGTCCCGTTCGTCCGTCGGGGGAGCCTCCCCCTTTATCTCTGCCGCCTCCGCTTCCCGGGGGGGAGGCGCCTCTTTTCCGGAGAGGTCGGCGAGAACCGCCTCGATGGATCTGCCCCGCAGCACCCCGGCCCGCACCTCATCGAGGTCGATTCCGGGCGGCACCCTCCGGGCGATATGTTGGAACTTGTTTTTCAGGGAACGGTATGCGTCCAGGGCGGCGGAGAGGGCATCGCGTTCATGGGGGTTGGCATACCCCGTCCCGGCCGTCAGTTCGGTCTTCTCGCTGACCGGACGGTCGGAAGGGGGGGCATACGGGATGGCATTAAATGCACGACGCACCTTTTCCACCGCATCGGGCATCGGCTGGACATCGCTTGCAATTATCAGGGGTTTTCCGATCCCGGTGATATACTCGATGATCTCCGCCGTCCCGTAGCCGCGGGACGAATGGATCGCCACCACCTCGCCGTCCAGGTTCACCGCACCGATGCCGGTCGTCGTCCCGGGGTCGATCCCCACGATCAGGTAGCGCCGCTTCCCGGTCAGCGGTTCATAGCGGATGCGGTCCAGGCGGCACCCCTCGATCCGCACCTGCACATCAGCGCCCGAATACGTCCGCACCGGCAGCGCCTCCCGACGGGCATAGACCGTGAAGTCCACGCGTGAAAAACCACCGAAGGCGAGGCGTTCGGTTTTGTCATAGCGCAGACCGGCGGCGACCAGATGGGCCTCCACCTCACGCGCCCGATCGCGCACCGCCCCATGCATCTTGCGCACATAGCGGTTCTGGCTCCATCCCCCCCTGCCCGGCGAGCGGTGGCGGGAGACCGTGATCACCGTCTGGTCCTCAAAGGCCACCACCGCCGCTCCGCCGCCGAGATAGGCGATCCTGGCCGCCGCACCCGCCTCGGCAAAGGGATCGGTGCGTTCAACCTGGATGTTGTAGCGCCCGGCCACTTTCTGGAGGGTCTCCTTGCGCTCGCCTCCCGTCACCTGCACCAGCACCGTCCTGGGCGGGAGCGTCTGCATGAAGGCGACGAGGGCGTGCTGGTCGGGGGCGATCTCCTGCACAGAATCAGTGGCAAGGATATCGGGCTCCCCTGTACGGACCAGGCGGGAGAGGCGGAACGCCGTCACCTGTGTGCTCTCGACCACCTCGCCGTCCTCGATCACGACAAGGGCATAGACGGGGCGCTGTGTCCGCGACCGCACCGACCCCCTGATGATGTCGATCCCGAAGACCTTCACCCGATCACCACTCCCACCGCCTCCTCGGTGGGATACTCTATCCGGTATTTCCGGTTAAAATACCTGAGCACGTTCTCAAGGTCGCGGCGGAGGAGCGCCTCCGCGTTCGGGTGATCGGTGGCGATCCACTGCGGCCAGTCGATGAGCCAGACGCCGTCGTCACCGGCCATGATATTGAACTCCGAGAGATCGCCGTGGATCACCCCCTTCCGGTAGGCGATCCTGACATTCTCCAGGACCTCGTCGAGCACCTCCTCCGGTGCCTCCAGGGTGCAGCGGTTCAGGGTGGCGCCCGGGATCTCGGACATCACGATCACATGGCGGGAGCGGTCGATCGGCAGGGGGACCGCCACATCGGGAGAAAGCCGCTGGAGGGCGGCATACTCCTGCTCGGCGGAACGGGCCGAGGCGAAGATCCAGGGGCAGTGAGCACCTTCCGGCATATATCCCCGCTCCTTTCTGGCCGCCTGGAACGACTGCTGCCCCACGTGATGGAACTTCAGCACCACGGGGCCAAGGCCGAGACCTGAAAAGACCTCCGACTCCTTTCCGACACCGATCAGGGAGCCAAGGGCCGAGACCGAGCCGCGCTGCGAGAGGGTATGCAGGGCGATCGCATCATAGCCCGGAAAGATCAGGGCATATCCGGCATAGGGGACGGTGGCGTGCCTGACCATATCCCACTCGATCAGGCGCGCCAGACGGAAGGCGAGCTCCTTCTCCGAGAGCCGCGCCGCTGCCCTGAGCACATCGTCCGGCACCCATTCGTAGCGCTGCATCAATCGTTCAAGGGCGAGAAGAACACGAAGGTCGTATTTGTGCAGTCGTCTGACATATTCTGGAGAAAGCGGCATGAGTACCTCAGGTTATATCTGACAGGAGGATAAATGTTTGACTGGGTCGGGGCAATGCAGTGCTCAAAGTGCAGACGGGAAGCCGTAGTCTTGCAGCGCTATTCAGGTCTCCACCTCTGCCGCGACCACTTCATCGCCGACCTTGAGGCGAAGGCGAAACGGGAGATCCGCCAGAAGCGGATGATCGTCTCCGGCGACGTGATCGCCGTCGCCCTCTCCGGCGGAAAGGACTCATCCGCCCTGCTCCGTTTTCTCACCCGCACCTTCGGGGAGCGCCGCGACGTCTCCATCCTGGCCCTGACGGTGGACGAGGGGATCGCCGGATACCGCCACCCGGAACAGGCGCACCAGATCGCCGAGGCCTGCGGGGTGCCCTGGCACTGCGTCACCTTCCAGGAGATCGCCGGCACCACCACCGACCGGATCGTCGAGATGCGAGGCGACGCCCTCTCCTGCACCTACTGTGGGGTGATCCGCCGCCACTGCCTGAACACGGCAGCCCGCGACCTGGGCGCCACGAAACTGGCGATGGGAATGAACCTGGACGACGAGGCGCAGTCGGTGCTGATGAACGTGCTGCGCGGCGATGCGGAACGATTGATCCGCCGACCGGCGCCGCTGCCAGGGGTGGTGCGGCGGATCAAACCCTTTGCCGGCGTCCCGGAGCGCGAGGTGGCGCTCTACGCCCACCTCACTATCGGGCGATTCGAGGAGGCGTCATGCCCCTATGCCCACAATGCCCTGCGTTCAGATGTCCGGGCTATCCTGAACGAATACGCATGGCGGCATCCGGCCACGAAATATGCACTGAAGAACCTCGGCGATCAGGTGCCCGAGATCTGCAATGCCGGTGAGGCAGACCTGCAGGTCTGCCCGGAGTGCGGCGAACCCTTCAGCGGCGTCTGCCGATCCTGCCAGTTGATCCGGGAGGCGAGGGGAGGATGAGCAGGGTAATCCCGCTCTGGAAACGGTTCACATCATCCTCCAGAACACGCATCCTGTTTTTCCTCGGGTTGTTCACCGCATATCTCCTCGTCTTCACCGTCATTCTGCATATGGTCTATCCGGTCTGGGAAGGGGAGGCGATCTCCTGGGAGGAGGCGGTGCTCTTTGTGGTGGAGACCGTGACCACCGTGGGCTATGGCGATCTCCTTCCTTTCGAGAGCGAATACACCATCCTGTTCACCATCGTGATGATCATCAGTGGGGTGTTCCTGATCTTCATGTTCATTCCCCTCCTCCTCGCCCCCGCTCTCTCCGAACACATCCGCGCATCCCCGCCCCGCCGCCTGCCCGCACCCATGGAGAACCATGTGGTGATCGTCGGGTCAGGGGAGGGGATCAGGGCCCTGATCGAGAGTCTGGAGATCGCCGACCTGCCGCTGGTGATCGTGGAGGAGGACCGCAGCAGGGCAGAAGACCTCCTCCAGAGATACAGAAAACAGGCCGCAATCATCTGGGGGGACTTTTCCGACGCCGAAACCTGGCGGAATGCATCGATTGCGGATGCCGGGAGCGTGGTGGTCTGTGCCCGCGAAGGGGTCGCCGCCTCGGTGATCCTGGGGGTCAGGGGGATGACAAAGGCCCGGATCATCGCCGTGGTGGACAACCTGGGCTATGACCGCTACCTCCGGTATGCGGGCGCCGAGTACGTCCTCTCCCCGAAGACCGTTGCAGGGCGGATCCTGGGCAGACATGCCATCACCGGCAGTCCGGGCGAGACCATTCTCGGCATATCCCGGACAGCGGCCGAGACGGAAAGCGGTCTTTCCCTGCTCTCCCTGGTGAGCGTCCCCGTGATGGCCGGTTCCCGCGCCGTCGGACGCACCTTCGCCGATCTGGCGCTTCCGGAACGCTACGGGATATCGGTACTCTTTTTCTGGAAGGGCGGATCGTTTGACCGGTTCCCCCGCGGGGAGGACCGGATCGACGCCTCGACGATGCTCTTCCTGCTGGGGCGGGAGGAGGACATCAACCGCGCCTTCAGGGAAGAGATCGCAGGCGAGGCACAGGAGAACGAGATCGCCGTCATCGCGGGTTACGGGGATGTGGGACGGGCGGCATACCGGGAACTCCGCAACGCCGGTGTGGAGTGCACGGTCATCGACCGGCAGGACCACCGCGTCAATGTCATCGGCGAGGCGGAGGACGAGGAGGCCCTCCGTGCCGCCCGCATCGAGGAGGCGACGACCTGCATCGTGGCACTGAACGATGACAACGCCACCGTCTTCACCACCCTGATGGCCCGCAACCTGAACCCGGACCTGCGGATCCTGGCACGGGCAAACTCCCATGCCGCCGTCGACAAACTCTACCTTGCAGGCGCCGACTACGTCTCCCTGCTGCCGACGATCGGCGGTCAGAGCATCGCCGACATCATCCTCGCCGGGATCGTGCGGGTGCTCCTCGACCTCCCTGACGGAGGACGGGTGGTGATGCGGCGGGCACTGAAGAGAAGCGAGGTGAGGGTGAAAACGGTCGAACGGCGGTGCGGCGTCAGGATCGCCGGCATCGAAGGGGAGGGACGGGCGCTCGTCGGTCCGGCACCGGACGAGACAGTGATGCAGGGCGACGCCGTCATCGCCGTCGGCGACCCTGCGGCCATCCGCCGTTTTATCAGGTTCATCTGAATCCCCAATAATCTATTACACACCGAACGCATCTCTGTACGCAGAGGTGAAGAGGCGCTTCCCCCCTGGGATGCAGCTCCTGCTATGATAGAGAGGATTGGATGTGTTATGGAGGCGGTGGACGGCATGATACGCCACGCCGTCTGGAGCGCCGGGGCTGCGGGCATCGTTGTCGGCGTCAGTGGAGGTATTGATTCTGCAGTCGCCGCCGCCTTTGCCGCCCGTGCAATCGGCCCCGAACGGGTGGTCGGACTCACCCTTCCGAGCGCCGTAACCCGGCAGGAGGATATCGAGGACGCCGAAAACCTCTGCCGGGCCATCGGGATCGAGTACAGGAACCTCTCGATCGAACCGGTGATGGAGGCATACCGCGGCTACCCGGGGCTGACCGAGACCCCCTACCTCACCGGCAACCTGATGGCCAGGACCAGGATGGCGATCCTCTATGCCGTGGCGAACCGCGAGGGGCGCCTGGTCTGCGGCACATCGAACAGGACCGAATATCTGCTCGGTTACTGCACAAAACACGGTGACGCCGCCGCCGACATCCAGCCCATCCTCCACCTCTATAAAACGGAGGTGTTTGAGGTGGGGCGGGAAATGGGGCTCCCGGAACGGATCCTCACCAGGGCACCCTCAGCAGGGCTCTGGGCCGGTCAGACCGACGAGGCCGAACTGGGGCATTCCTATCCAGAGATCGACAGTGCCCTTCAGGCTCTGGAAAAAAACGAGTGGAAGGCGGAGACCGCGGTCCAGGAGCGTGTGCTCGCCCGCGTCAGGGCATCTGGGCACAAACGGACACCTCCCCCGCATCTCTGAGGCAGCCGCTGAAGGCGTCGGCGTAGTCCTCCGGATGGTTCAGGAACCGCACCGACTCCTCCCTGCCGAGGAGGGTGTAGAGCGGGACCCCCGGTCCCGTCCCGAACGCTGGCACCGGCAGGGCCACCGCCCGCCGCACGGGACCGGCGTCAGGATATCTGTTATTTTTCACGATGCTCCCGTCCTCCATCTCATAATAGGCCGCACCGCCGAGACGTGCATAGGGAGCATACTCGCTGGCAAAGGCGGTCGAAACCAGATTTGCCATCACCAGATCCTCATCCCCGGGATTGATCGTCACATGCCCGTAGCCCGGCGGGATCACCACGACTTCTCCGGCGGTGGCCTCGACAAACAGCACGGAGGATGCCTCCCTATTCTGGAGCAGGAAATGGGCGCGCCCGCTCATCACCTCATACACCTCAGGAAATCCAACGCCCGCCGGATTTTCGGGATGATAATGCCCCTTCGTCTTCACCAGTTCGGGCCCGATCACGCCGGGCATGATGACGGTGATGTCGTAACGGACGTCATGATCGGCAAGCCAGCGTCGGTCCTCATCGCTCCTGGCGCAATCACGATACATATAATAGAGGGGACGGGAGGGGTCCCGGTCCGCATATTCAGGTGCTGCCAGCACATCAGCCATATCGGCAAGCCGACGGGCGCCCGGCTCCGGCAGTGGTCCTTCCCACGGGATCATTGTCCGTTGGTGCGCCGTCTGTATATATAATACCCGGCCCCGATCAGGACGGCGGCGATGACCACAATCACAACCGGGTTCGAGAAGATGTCGGCGGCACCATCGCGACTCACCACCGACACCGTCACCTTCATGGTGTCGGAGATCTGGCTGTTGTCCAGGGCGTCACGGTAGCGGATCTCGGTGTCCAGCCCGTACTCCTTGATCGTCGCCTCACTGTCGACCGTCACATAGTAGCGGGCGACCGCCGTCTCCCCGGGAGCGAGATCGCCGAGATAGGCGGTGTCATCGTTTGAGGTGAAGGGGTCGACGGCACTGATCCGGGCCTGGGCATTGTAGGCCGTGGCGGCACCGGTGTTCTCATAGGTGACCTCAAGAGTGGCCTTCTCACCCGGTCTCACGGATGTGCTGGAAGAGACGACGCTGAAGTCGATCTTGCCGCCTACAGGGACGCCGATCGTCTCGGTGTCCGAGTTTGCGGTCTCACCATTCTCTTTCTGGTACTCCACCAAGATCCCTACCGGATAAGTCTTGGCATCGGCATCGTTGGATGCAGAAACCTTGAACTGGACCTCGGCAGAGGCGCCTGGCCCGAAGTCCCCGATATAGGCCGAACCGTCGGTCGGGATCAGGGGGCTCGAGGCGTCCTGCACCAGTTTGGCAACCGCCTTTGTGGCATGCTCATAGCCGATGTTGGTGATCCGCACAGTGAGGTAGCCCTCGGTGCCGACATTGAGGTAGCCGGTGGAGACATCGTCGACCTCAAGGTTCACGTCTGACTTCACCGTCACCGGCAGGGAGAGCGTCTCGGTCTTCGTGAGGTAGCCGGTCCTGATCAGGTTGCCGCCCTCGTCGTCGGTCCAGTCCGCATAGGTGTAGGAGATGGTGAGCGGCAGATCATAGGTGCCGGCAGGGGCGTTTTTGTCGAATTTCACGACAAATGAGACAGGTTTGCTGACACCGCCCGCAATGTCGCCGATCTGCTGTGCACCGGATTTCACCGTCACCGGGGCATCGCCAGCGCCGAGGCCAGCCTCGACCAGTTTGGCGAGGTTCGGGGCGTCGGGCGGAGAGAGAGGGGCAGAATCGATCTGGATGACGGGGTTGATCCCCTCATTTGAGATAATCACCGTGAGGGTCACCTCATCACCCGGGGAAAACTCATTGGTGCCTGAAATCGCTGCCGAGAGGGAGGGGTTGCCGAAGAGGTACTCCACCCCCGCCATGGCCGGCATGGTGAGTGCGGCCACCAGCAGCCCTGTGATAAGGAGGGTCCTTGAATCCATGTATATCCACCGTGTTGTTCGTGCAGTAACAACATTTTTCCGTAGACTGTATAAATATCTATGCAATGCCTCCGTCCCCCGACACAATCCAGAGTGTTACAGAAGCCCTCAAAAGCCTCGGACTCACAAAATATGAGGCTCTCGTCTATGTTGCCCTCCTTCAGGTCAAAAACGCGACGGCTACAGAGATCCACGAGATATCCGGCGTCCCCAGGGCCTCGGTATACCCCGTGCTCGACCGCCTCAGCGGCAGGAGCCTGGTCACCGTATCACACACCACACCAAAGCGGTTCGCCGCATTCCCACCCGCAGAAGCGATTGATACCCTCATGAGGGAGATCGGCGCCAGGGCCGAATATGCAAAGGACGTGCTCGGTTCGCTCTATGAAGAGCGGACCGAGAGCGTTGAGGAGGGGCGCGAGCTGATCTGGAATGTGGTCGGGGAGGTAAATATCACGAACCGGATCAGGGACCTCATCATCAACGCAAACGAGAGAGTGGACGTGCTGGGGAGCGCGGTGCTGATCGGGGGGGTGCAGGACGCTCTGAGAATGAGGGCCGGCGAAATCCCGATCGAGGTGATCACCGATCACTGGGACGGAGAGGTTCCGGCCGGGATGATGATACACACAAAAATGCCCCCTGTCTGGGACACCAGAGAACAGAAAAACACGAAGGGCGGGGTGCTGTTTGTCGACGGTCGGCGCGTGCTGGTGGTGATGGCGGGGGACGATGAGGGATCGACCGCGCTTTATTCGGAGTCGGACGGGTTCATCAGGTTTTTTTCCCGCTACTGGGACCTGGTCCGCTCCTATGTCACCGCCCGGTCTCAGAAGTGATGGATCGGTTCGAGTCTGCCCACGTCGATCAGCCCCTTGAGCGAGTTGATCTCAACCCGAAAACCACCCTCAAGCACGGCGGCCATGACATTCGTGCCGCCGAGGATGGCGATACCGAAATACTGCGGTGAACAGGTGTAGCCCAGGATGGGGGCGTTCGGCGGCCCGACCTCGAGTATGCCTGAGATCATGCTCCGCTCAAGATCCTCGATGATGGTCGCCACCGCGGGTTCGGCCTCCATGTGGCACTCCCGCAGGTTGGCGAGCACGCTCCCCTTCCCATACCTGATGACACCGGATATATCGCTGATCTCCTGCGATACAAGCATCTGGAGGGGATCGATCGTCGTGGCGTCGTAGAGGACCATATCGGTGAACCGCCTGGGGGTGCCGTCCTCGATCTCGACGACACCCCCGCCGATCGGGTGAAGGGGGGCGCCCCGACGGATCATCACGCCGTCAATGGTGATCGAGCAGACGGTGCATATACCGATCTTCCCCTCCGGAACGGTGTAGGCGCCGGCCCGCTCACCGGCATGAAAGAACTGAACGAGACCACTGGGGCTGATACCGGCCCGGAAAGTGTCCTTCATGATCGAAAGGACGGGTTCGAAATCGTCGGCACCGATAAGCGAGAGGTTGTAGATCACCAGTCCTTCATCTTCAGAAGGATCATAGGTCACCTGCATGGCCTCCTCCTGAATCAGGTGGTTGATGAATTTGAGGGGGTGATTCACACCATATTCTCGCCGGGGATAGAGAAAAATTATTGCATAGTCCCTGGAGGCAGATCCAGACGGAAATAATCCCATCCGGCATCCATGGCGGCAGTCAGATGGAAAGATTGTTCTATGTTTCTAGAGATATGAGATGAGATGGAATGTGATCTGAGGGAGCGGACGCAGGATATTGTTTCAGACATACTGGAGGCCGCGGGATATGACGTCGAGTGTACCGACGAATCCTTTGATCTCTCGGCAATCGGGGATGACGACAGCTATATCGTGTTGATTTCTGATGATGAGGACGAGATACGGCGGTTCGATGGTCGAACCTTCCGCCTGAGGCGGGGTGATGAGAGCGAGGTCTGCGGGAAGATCGTGGTCACTTTCAGGCGGGTTTCCGGTCTCTCTTCCATGCTCTGGGGCAGGGAGGATATCGCCCGATTTGCAGGTCAAGCGGCACTCGCCCGGATCTTCGGGCACCGCATGGCCCTCGAAGCCACAGCCTCACCCACCATAACCGTTGAAGGAAGGGGGACCAGAGGAGCGGCACCAATGAGCAGGGGCGGCATCCCCATCCTCCACCTGCCGATCCAGATCACCGATAATAACGCCCAGATCATCGCGGGAAAACGGGGGACGGTCCGCTGCAGGTTCGTGCCCTACTGGTGCTACCACTGCACGAGCACCGGCAGCGAGACCGTTGGGAACCATCGCGTCTCCTTTGAAGCGGACATCTCCGGCGGGCTGAACGCAATCAATGGCTCGACGATGGAGATGCAGCTATCGGACGCCACCGATATCCCCATGCCCGAGGATGCCGGGGTGCTCACCCCGAAGACCACAAAGGAGAAGGCATCGGCGTCGCTGCTCAACGAGATGATCGAAACACTCACCCAGCGCGTCAGGATCAAGAGAGAGGAGGGGGACACCGTCTACTATCAGGTGGAGACCCTCAAACCGGACCCGGCCAACATTACGATCGACCTCAACCTTGTGTACGTCCCGGTCTGGGAGATCGAAAGCCGCGACAAGATCGTCGAGGTGAACGCCTTCACCGGCGAGATCCTGGCCATGCCGATGGATGAGGGCGTGGAGATATTTTAGGCGGGGCCAAGAGAGCATGATCGTGGTTATCGGCGGTGGACCGGCAGGGCGATATGCCGCACTGAGACTCGGTCATGCCGGAAGGGAGGTGCTCCTTGTCGAACGCGGTTCGATCGGGGGGCAGTGCCTCAACTACGGGTGCATGATGGTCTGCGCCCTCAACGACGCCGCCCGGCATCTTGAAGAGTGCAGGAGATTCGCCGGTGCCGGGATCATGCACGGCGAGCAGATGGTCGATTTTTCGGCACTTCTTGCAGGAATGGAAGGCGTGCAGGGACGCATCAGAGGAGTGCTCGATCGAGAAACGAGCGGTTCCGGCGTCACCATCAGGTACGGGAGTCAGGCGCACCTCGAGGGGCGGCGGGTGTTCATCGACGACGAGGAGGTCGAGGCGGAGGCGGTGGTCGTCGCCACCGGTTCGTCCCCCCTCATCCCCGATATTCCCGGCACCGGGCTTGACGGCGTCCACACCGCCCATACCCTCCCGCAGATGGCGGCACTGCCCGGGGATCTGGTGATCGCCGGCGGCGGCATCCAGGCGGCGGAGTTCGCCTATATCTTCTCCCGTCTCGGATGCAGCGTCACCGTGCTGGCGCGGAGCGGGTTTCTCCATCACCTCGATCCGCGCCTCCGCCGCATCGCCCTGAAGGAGCTCGAGGGTGTTGAGATCAGGGAGCACGCCCCCCTCACCGGGATCAGCGGCACATCACGTGTCACCGGGGCGAGGTTCGGCGGGGATCGTCCCGGCGAGATCGGTGCCGACACCGTGCTGCTTGCCGCCGGACTCGTCCCGAACTCAAGGATGGTCGACGGTGTGGAGAAGGGGGCGGACGGGCGGATCATCGTCAATGACCGCATGGAGACGTCAGTTAAGAGCGTCTATGCCGCCGGCGACGTCACCGGGGGCCCCTACCTGACGCCAGTCGCCCGCCTGCAGGGGGTCGTGGCGGCCGAGAACATACTGGGGATCGAGCGCCGCTACCACCCCGAAGGGGTGCCGCAGAGTATCGCACTCAGAACCCATCTGGCATTCTGCGCGGATGGAGAGACGGAAGGGCTTGAACTCTCCATACCCGGACCTGCGGGGCCCGGCACCTTCTGGTCGGTGCCCTCCGGGGATACCGGCATGGCAAAGATCCTGGTCGGCAGAGAGGACGGGAGGCTTGGCGGGGTCTGGGCGGCATCACCGGGTGCCGGCATCATCGCCACCTATCTGGCCGACGCCATCAGGCACCGGCGGACGGTCTTCGAACTCGACGGTCTCCTGGAGGTGCACCCGATCCCGGACGGCGTCCACGGGCTGATCGGGTATGCGGCCTCCCACCTGCGGGAGCAGCAGAAGTAGGGGAGAGGAGGGGCGAATCCCCCCATCATCCGCACCGCCGTATCCACCGGCAGGCGGGGGATATCATTTTTATAGAGGCGCTCCTGCACAGATACCACGTGGGCATGATCTTTTTTGAGTTCGCCAGGAGGAATATCAGGCTCCACTGGTTGCGATCGCTGCTTGCAGTCATCGGGATCATCATCGGTGTCGTCGCCATCTCCTCGATGGGCATCCTGGGCAACAGTCTGGTCCTCTCGATCTCGGAATCGCTGACCGATGTCGGCGACACCATCGTGGTCACTCCCCATACCGGCGGCGGGGGCGGTCCGACGGGGACGACCTCCCGCGGGATCACCGACCGGCAGGTGGACGAGATCAAGCGTGCTGTCGGTTCAAATGTCGTTATACCCCTCTATGTGGGCGGCGACCGGATCGTCGTCAGCGGGGATGTCGGCGCCGCCTCCATCTATGGCATGAAACCTGCAGATATCCCCGAACTCCTCGACCTGGAGGAAGGGGTCTATGTGCGGGGCTCGACCACCGCAATGGCCGGAAAGATGGTGGCCGACGAGTTCGATCTGGTTGTCGGGAGCCGCGTCGGGATCGGCGAAGACGAGCAAAGACTCAGGATCGTCGGCATCCTGGAGGAGCGGGGGGTCGGTTTCGACATCAACCCCGATTATGCCCTCGTCGTCTCCGACGATTTTTTTCAGGATTACTATGGTGCGGACGACTGGGACCAGGTGATCGTCAAGGTGCGCGACCTGGACGAGATCGACGCCGTCAAGGACGCCATCGAGGAGCAGCTGAACCGGCGGGAGCAGGAGGTGAACGTGCTCGACACCCGTGCGATCCTGGAGACCCTCCTCGACACCTTCAACCGGATCTCGACCTTCACCGTCGCCATCGGCGGGATCTCCCTCATCGTGGCCGGAGTCTCCATCTTCAATGTGATGATGATGTCGGTGACCGAGCGCACAAAGGAGATCGGGGTGATCCGCTCCATCGGCACGATGCAGAGCGAGGTGCTGCGGATGTTCGTCTACGAGGCCTTTATTCTCGGTTTCATCGGGAGCGCCATCGGCGGTCTGTTCAGTTTTCTCGGCGGCTATCTCGCCCTCATCGTCATGCTCGGGGACACCACCTATCTTTTTGTGCCTTCAAGCCTCGTGTACATTATCTACGGAATGGCATTCGGTATCGGCACGAGCATCCTCTCCGGTTTCTATCCGGCATGGAAGGCATCGCATCTGAACCCAATCGAGGCATTGCGACATGAATGAACAGGAACCGATCATCAGATTTGTGGGGGTTTCAAAGGTCTACCCCCTCCCGGCAGGCGATGTGGTGGCCCTCGACAATGTCTCCCTCGATGTCGAGGCCGGAGAGTTCCTTGCGATCATGGGGCCGTCGGGGTCGGGCAAGTCCACCCTCCTCAACCTCATGGGCTGCCTGGACACCCCGACGGCAGGGAAACTCTATATCAAGGGAAAGGATATCGGCAGTCTTTCGGACGATGAACTCACCGCCCTCCGCCGGGACCACATCGGCTTCATCTTCCAGCAGTTCAACCTCATCCCCCTCCTCAACGTCGTCGAGAACGTGGAGTTTCCCCGCCTCCTCAAGGAGCGGCGGGGCGGGTGCACCGAGCGCTGCCTGGAGATCCTCAGTTCGGTCGGGCTTGAACGCGAGCTGCTCACCCACACCCCGGCAGAGCTCTCTGGAGGTCAGCAGCAGCGGGTGGCGATCGCCCGCGCCCTGATCAACGATCCCGAGATCCTTCTCGCCGACGAACCCACCGGCAACCTGGATACAAAGACCGGGACCGGGATCATGGACCTCCTCAGCAGCATGAACCGGGAGGGGAAGACGATCATCATGGTCACCCATGACCAGCATGTGGCGGACTATGCACGGCGGCGGATCGAGATCGTCGACGGACGGATCATATGATCTTTTTCTCGTTTGCCCTCAGGAATGTCAGGCGGCATTCCGTGCGGTCCCTTCTGGCCACGCTCGGCATCGTCATCGGGGTGTTTGCGATCGCCTCCCTGGGAGTGATGGGCAACTCCATCAACCTGCTGGCCGCTGCCCTCATCGCCGATGTGGGGGATACGGTGGTGATCACGCCCCACACCGCCCTCGGCGATGCCGGATTTGTCGGTGATCCCCGGACTACGGTGGCGGCCACGATAACGGAGGCCGACTTCGAACGAATCAGCCGGGCGGCGGGCGGATACCGGACGGTGCCGGTGCTCGAGGGGGCAGCAGAACTGCTCAGCGGGAACGAGGGCGGGTATGCCCTGGTGATGGGGTTGCCCTACGAGGATATATCCCATCTTCTCGACCTCTCCGAGGGGAATTATCTCCGTGCGGGCTCTCGTTCCTGCCTTGTCGGCGTCTATCTTGCCCGGGAATATGATCTGCGGGCAGGGAGTCGGGTGACGGTCGGCGGCGAGAGCATGCCGGTGGCGGGCGTGCTGGAGGAGCGGGGGTTTGCCTTCGACATCAACCCGGACTATGCGATCGTCGTCACAAAAGAGCGGTTCTTCGAGATGTTCCCTGACCGGGAGGGCGGGTATGACTATATCATCGTCCGGGTCACCGATCCGGATGACATCGACGGGGTGAAGACGGCGATCGACACCGCCCTCAACCGCCGGGACGAGACGGTGGACATCACCGATTCCCGCCAGGCGCTGCAGCAGGTGAACGAGATCTATGATGCCATGGGGCTGTTTCTCCTTGCGATCGGGGCGATATCGCTGGTGATCGCCGGCGTTTCAATCCTGAACGTGATGATCATCTCGGTCACCGAACGGATCCGCGAGATCGGGGTGATGCGCTCGATCGGGGCGAGAAGAAATGAGATCCTGCTGATGTTCCTCTACGAGGCCCTTATCCTCGGGATCGCCGGCAGCATCATCGGCGGGGTGTTCAGTTTTGCCGGCGGATACCTGATCAGTGTGGCCGCCCTGCAGGTGTTCACCGCCGGCACCACCTTCGGGGAGGGGGCGACGATCTTCGATCCCGTCTCGGTCGCCTACATCGTGTTTGCGATGCTCTTCGGGGTGGCGGTGAGCATGGCCTCCGGGCTCTACCCGGCATGGCAGGCGTCCAGGATGACGCCGATCGAGGCGCTGCGGGGGTGAAGAGAGAGTGGGGTCGGTCGGGCAGTTCTTTCTGATCTCCGCGGTGCGCAACCTGCGCCGCCACAGCGTGCGCTCCGGGCTTGCCGTGCTCGGGATCGTCATCGGGGTGCTCGCCATCGGGGCGCTCGGCATCCTGGGGGCGAACCTGATCACGCTCTTCTCCGGTCTTGTGGCCGACGTCTCGGACACGGTGGTCGTCACCCCCCACCTCGCCGCCGCATCGGGCGATCCCTTCGATCCCCGTTCAGCGCTTGCCACCGGGATTTCCGAGGCGGATTATAACCGCATCGCCCGTGCAGCAGGGGCGAACACCGCCATCCCCCTCATCCAGACTGCCGAGATGATGAAAAAAGGGAGTGAAGGCGGATTTGTGCCGGTGATCGTGCTGCCGCGGGAGGACATGCCGCTCCTGCTCACCGTCGCCGCGGGTGGATGGCCCGGCGGTTCCGGGATCCTGCTCGGCAGCAACCTTGCCGAGGAGTTCGAGGTGCGGGCGGGCGCACGGGTCACCATCGGGGACGAGGAGGTGCGGATCGCCGGCGTGCTGGAGGAGCGGGGGCTCGCCATCGACATCAACCCCGATTATGCGGTGGTGGTGACCGAGGACTGGTACTTCGATCGCCACGGCGAGGAGGCCTACGACCGGGTGGTGATCAAGGTCGGCGATCTCGACGATATCCCGGCGGTGAAGGCGGCGGTGAAGGAGCAGATGAACCGCCGCAAGGAGGTGGTGGACGTCATGGACTCCCGCGAGATCCTGGAGCTCTACTACCAGACCTATGACGCCATCTCCATCTTTCTCCTGGGAATCGGGGGGGTGGCGCTGCTGGTGGCCGGGGTATCGATCCTGAACGTGATGATCATCTCGGTCACCCAGCGGACGCACGAGATCGGGATCATGCGTTCCCTGGGCGCCCTGCGCCGGGAGATCCTGCTGATGTTCCTCTACGAGGCCCTTATCCTGGGCATTGCCGGCAGCCTTCTCGGCGGCGCCCTCTCCGCAGGGGCGGGCCTCGTGATCACCGCATCGGTGGCGGAGAGCATCTTCGCCGGATACGGCACCATACCGGAGGGGATCGGGGCGGAAGGGGTCAGAGCGATCCTGATCGGCATGGGGTTCGGCACCGCCACAAGCCTCCTCTCCGGGGTCTATCCGGCATGGAAGGCAGCGCACCTCGACCCGATCGAGGCGCTGCATTACGAATAAAAAAAGAGGGGTTATCTCCGCCTGAGCACCAGCAGGGCGCCGAGCGCCGCTATGGGAGCAAAGACAAGCGGGCTCTTCTGTGTCGCCGGGGGCAGGGTTTCTGCCGTCTCCACCGGTTCTGCAGGCGCCAGCGTCGCCGCCGGCGTCACATTCTCTGCTACGACCGGGGCCTTCTCCGGCAGGGCGGTGATGGCGAAATACGAGAAGCCCGGTGTTTCGGCCCGGAAGGTAAAGGCGTCACCGCTCTCGCCGGTCACTTCCACTTTGAGGCGCTCCCATACGCCGTCATGATAGCGCCAGACCGCGATGTCCTCAGGGGAGAGGTTGCGCTCATCCAGCCATGCCTTTGAGACCGAGAAATCGATCACGCCGGAGGCGATCTCGTCGTCGGTGGCATGATAGACCTGGATCTGGAGGCAGTCATAGACCTCACCCGAGGGAACCGGGACATCTGAGGGGAGGGAGACCGAATCGGCCGTCACCAGCACCGACGGGATGCTCCCGGCGGGGGTGATCTCCACCGCAGAAACCGGGGTGGTCCCTGACCTGAAGGGGATCACCGCAGGCGTGCCGGCAGAGAGACTGCTCGCCGACCCCGCCGAGGAGGACGAGGAACTCCCGCCCCCGCCTGATGCCGCCGTCACCGTGACGGTGCCGGTGATGGTGTCGGCGCCGTAGGCATTGGAGACGTTCAGGAGAACGGTATAGGTGCCGGTCTGTGTATAGGTGTGCACCGGGTCCTCTTCTGCGGAGACGGCGCCGTCTCCGAACGCCCAGGACCAGGTGTCGGGCTCGTTTGCCGAGGTGTCGGTGAACCGCACGGTCAGCGGGGCGGCGCCGGTGGTCGGCACCGCCTCAAACAGGGCCAGAGGGGCCGCATATCCCTCAAAACGCTCCATCAGCGGGTAGGAGTCGGTGAGGTTCTCCACGATCTCAAAGCCCTCATCCCCGATGCCGTCGCCGTTTGAGTCGGTGCCATTGTAGGTGCTCCAGTAGTTGCCGGTGAAATTGGTGTGGACACTGCCGTTGTAGCGATAGGTCCGCTCCTCAGGAGAGTTCCAGAGGAGGCCTGAATCCTCGACCGCTTCCTGGCGGGGGAACGCCGCCTGTCCGGTGAAGAAGGGAGATTGCTCCTGGTAATACCCATCCAGCCATTCACATCCGCTCCAGGCCGGCATATCGGCCTGCGAACAGACGGACTCCGTCATTTCGGGTTCCATCGGTTCGGAGAAGAGCATGCTGTTCAGGTAGACAGCGGTGTCCGTTCCCGAACCCGACAGCGGGAGATACCCGGAGAAGGTGTTTTTAGTCACCGAGGAGTTATCCATGCCAAGTAACGCCCCTCCAACAATATATCCGGAGACCGTGTTCCCGGTCAGGCTGCAATTCTCAATCTCTACGCCTAAAACACCCACATAGCCCCCAACTGTGGAACCAAATACGCTCAGGCAGGCGCTGTCTGCCATTTCCATCCCAATCAACTCTGCAGTGACGGCGCTGTCCACGACAACGCACCCGTCACAGCCTGAAAGCATCAGTCCTGCTTCCAGAGCCTCGATGGAGAGAGCATCCACAAGAACACCCTCTGAATCGATAGCGATCAGACCAGCAAATCCGGCTGAAATCAGGGAATCGACGATCGCCACATTCTCTGATCCAATAGCGACCGCCCCATAGCAGCAGGTCTCAGCCGTGGTGTTGATCACGGCCACATCGGTGCAGGAGAAGAACGCACACCCGACATAGGAATCCGACAGCGCCAGTCCGTCCACCAGCACATCGGTACAGCCCACACAGACGACGGCGCCGGCGTCGGGACCGATCTCGACATCTGAGGCGCCCTCAAGGTAGACGACCGGGCGCCCGTCGACGGTGTTGGAGGTATCGATGCTGTTGCCGGGGGAGGGATCGGTGTCGAGATATCCGAAGTTATAGGTGTTGTTCGTCATCGTGTTGTTCGAGAGGGTGAGGTTGCCGGAATCCCCAACCCCGATGCCGATCAGGGTGCCGGTCACCACGGTGTCCCGTACAACACTGTCGGCGGCTTCGATATCAATCCCGACGGTTTCTGTGGCATTGCCGGTGACAGTGAAACCCTCGAAGACGGCGCCGTCCGTGGAGAGATAGACGCCATCGTCCGATGAAATGACAGGCATCCCGACACCGGTGAGCGTGACGCTCCGGTTGATCACGACCGATTCGTTGTAGGTGCCGGCTGCAACCACGATTGAATCACCGTCCTTCGCCATCGTGATCGCCTGCTGGATGCTCGCCGCCTCTTCCGGCACATGGATGGTCACCGGTCCGATGTATTCGGTGAACGAGTGCATCAGCGGGCGGTCGTCCTCTCCAAGTGATCCGAGGTCAACAGGTGTGTCTCCGATACCGTCATTGTCCAGATCACTGCCATTGTAGGTGCTCCAGTGGTTCCCGAGATGGGAGTCGTGGAGGGTGCCGTCATAGCGGTAGGCGACCGGTTCGGTGGAGTTCCAGACATTCCCCGACTCGCCCTGATCGTCGGCGTTCAGAAGGCGGAGAGAGGCTTCGGGGATCGGAATCTCTGCATCGTCAGCGGATCTCAGACTGCAGCCTTCACCGCTGCCGCACCCTTTCTGCCCTTTATCCTGGCATTCCGCCTCTGCGGGGAGCATGGCTGGAAGAGCGGGCGGCTTGATACAGAAATCATTCTCATAGACGGTGTTGTTGGAGAAGTTCTCATAATACACACCGGCGTCCGAGAAGTTCAGCACATTTCGGGAGAGGAGGGACTCGTCGACATGCATGAAGTAGGCATTGCCACCGTCCGAGAGAATCGTGTTCTGCTGCATCGAAAGGGCGGATGAACCATTGACAACGATGCGGCCGTCCACCAGGTCGAAGGCATTGGAGGCGATCGAGGACGCCGAGACCTGGTCCAGGATCAGGGCATAACAGCTGGTTCCTGAGGTCGAAACGGCATTATCCTCGACGGCGAGGTTGGTCCCGGAGAAGATCTCGATGCTCCTGCCGATATTGGTAAAGGTGCAGTCCCTGACGGTGGAGTCGTCGGTGTGGATGAAATTGACACCGTTCAGGTTATCGACAAACGCCAACCCCTCCACCGTGATATCGCTGCACCCGACACAGCAGACGACGGCGGCATCGGTCGAGGCGTCGATGGTGCGACCCGATTCGCCCTCCAGATAATAGACCGGTCTGCCGCCGGCGGTGTTGGTGGTGTCGATCCGGTTGCCGGGGGAGGGATCGGCGCTCCGGTAGCCGAAGTCGCGGGTGTTCTCCGCCATCACATTGCCCGAGAGCGTGGTGTTGGTGACACTCCAGAGCCTGAGACCGAGTTTGCCGTTCTCGGTGGCGGTGTTGCCGATCACATCGGCGTCATCGACCAGGTAGAGGAAGAGCCCCATCCCCCCATTATCCGTCAGGGTGTTGTCGGAGACGGTGATCCCGGTACAATACCCATTCCAGGACTGTATGATCAGACCATGGTTGCCGTTGCCGGTGATGGTATTCGCGCCGAAGACGCACGCATCCATCTCTTCCGCGTTTATGCCATGGACACCGCTGCCCGATATCAGGTTGCCGGTGAGGGAGAGGTTTTCGCAGTCATAGAGACGGAGACCATGGACACCGTTATCGGTGACGGCGCACTCAGTCACCGTTACGTCGCTGCATCCCCGGATCAGCAGACCATGGTTGCCGTTGCCGTCGACCTCGCACCCGCTCACCGCCAGGAGATCGCTCTCCTCCATGCGGAGTCCATGATATCCATTCCCCGATGAGGTGGTGGATTCGACCGTGAAGTTCGACGCCCCGAGGACATAGATCCCGTGACCGCCATTGTCGACGGCAGAACAGTTCAGGAGACGGACGTCATCGGAGCAGACCATGAACCCGGCATCGGCGGGTTCTGGGTCGCCGCTGCAAACGTCACCCGAACCGGTGGCGGCGATACCGGTGATAGACACCCCGTCGGCGCTCACCGTGACGGCGCTGCCCGCACTGCCGGCATCGATCACCGGCATCCCGTCGCCGGCAATGCCGAGGCGTTTTGTCACGTTCACGTTCTCGGTATAGGTTCCAGAGGCGATGAGGATCGTGTCGCCGTCGGCGGCGGCGTCGATCGCCGCTCCGACCGTTGGATAATCACCGGGCACATGGATCACAGATCCATTCATCACATCAGCAGAAACCGGCGCACATGCGGCGATGAACAGGAGGCACGCCGCCAATAACAGGGATCGCAGGGGTATATTCATAGAGGTTCACCTTCCTCCCCCCGCGTGAATAGGAGAAGGAAATCCATGATATATGTGGGTGATCATTTGATGCCCGTACAGGGACGGATGCCCGCCCCATGATAAAATTACTCAGGTTGGAGGCGCAATCGGATCAGATAGTAATTCACATCAACTATCGCACTCCCGCTCCGGAACCTGCAGAAAGTATTATGTAGTGATACCGGCATCAATCGTTCACGTCAACAGTCCGGGGGGGACGAATGACAGGGAAACAACCGACGGGTCTTTCTCTCAGAGCACCGCGGTTCCATCGCAGAGACAGGGAGCATTCTATGGAGAGCATCACGGCGATGATCGAGAGGCGGGATAACAATTCAACAATGGAGGGGGATATCAACCTGAAGGAGCGTGTTGAAAGGACCGATTAAGGTAACTATATATAATAGAATGTCACGATCCCATTTATGAGCGGATCTGATGGATTCGGGGGGATACGAGGGCGCCTCGAAGTGAGTCCGGAGCCAGATGAGGTGTGCACCCTCCTCAATTCCTCAGACCACGATGTCAGGGAGATGTTCAGGCGCCTTGGAACAAACCAGAAAACCGAGGCACTTGAGATATTGAAACGCCTGAAACATGCAGAGATAAAAGAAAAAGAGTGAATGATTTTATTATCCATAGATCTCTTTTGAACGCTCCAGTGCGGCGACAGCTGGCAGTTTCTTTCCGGTCAGGAACTCAATACATGCCCCGCCACCCGTCGAGATATGGGTGAACGCCGATTCAAGCCCCATCTTCTCTATCACGGCCGCCGTGTGCCCGCCACCGACCACCGAGAAGGGCACCTTCGATGAAGCCCTGAGGATTTCATGGGTGCCCATGGCAAAGGCGGGATCCTCGAACACACCGGCCGGACCGTTGAGGACAACCGTACCGGACGATCGGATCGCCTCGTTCACCCGCCGCAGCGCCTCTGAACCGATGTCCATCACCGGGAACTCGGCGGGGATGCTATCGACGGCATACTCCATGCGCCCATCACCCTCCCGGACGGCCACCTGATCAGGGAGCACCACCCGGCCCTCAAATCGGGAGAGGAGGGACTTCGCCCGCTCAATCTCGCCCGTATATTTCAACTGCCCGATCAGGTCGGTGGAGGGCCTGCCGATGTCGTGGCCCTCCGCCATCAGGAACACATTTGCAACCACACCGATAACGATGACCCGGTCTGCGATCCCTTTCTCAAGCACGTTCTCGGCCACCGCCACCGAGTCGTCCACCTTCGTCCCGCCGAGCACAAAGGTCACGGGACGCGGCGCTCCGGTGAAGACCCGTGAGAGGGTGGAAACCTCCCGCTCCATCAACAGACCGGCAGCAGAACGCATCAGCATCGGGAGACCTACAACCGTGGGCTGCGAACGGTGGGCGGTGCCAAAGGCATCGTTGACGAAGATATCGCCCATAGAGGAGAGCATCCGGCAGATATGGGTGCTTTTTGCCGCCTCAGGATTGAGGGTCAGGTTTTCTTCCGCATTGAAGCGCACATTCTCGAGCATCAGAACCTCTCCGGGCCGCATGGAAGAGACTGCATTCCGGGCTGCACGCCCGAAGATGTCGTCGATATAGGAGACCGGGCGGCCGAGGAGGTGCTCCAGCCTCTCCGCATGCCCCCTGAGGGGGGTGAAGTCCTTCTTGCCGGGCCGGCTCTGATGCGCCAGCACGACGACCTTTGCGTCCTCAAGAGCACGGACGGTCGGGAGATGCTCCCGGAACCGTTTATCATCCAGGATCTCTCCGGATGCCGGGTCGATCGGAGAGTTGAAGTCAACACGCAGGAGTACGGTTTTTCCGGTGAGGTCGAGATCTGTGAGTGTTCCAATCGTCATGAGATTACCTGCCGCCGTGGGTATTGATTCCCCGTACACCGTTGGGAGGATAAAATAATATTGGTTTTTGTCGGCATGAGGATTCAATCGGGCACAACAGCATAAATCGCCCCATGCTCACCCTCCCATTGTGGGCGGATGAATGTGATGCCCTCCTTCGGGGGACATGAGAGGATGCTCGAGGCATCGATGGCGGATCTTCCCTTCGGTGACGTGCTGTGATCTGATCCTGGCAGAAGCGGAGGGCGGAGATCCACAACACAGGACACACACAATTTTTTCCCCCCATAAAAAACCATCCATCCCCCATAATATCCACATTGAAACCACAAAACCCCCAACATAATGACCAATATTTACCCATCCTCAAAATAAACCCATTATTGCGCAATTTTCACACCATAAGCACACATTCAGCACATTCCAGAGATGTCGGAAATAATAAATATCGAAAAATATCAATGACGCACAACCGGGAGGGCATAAGAGGAAAAAGGAGGACGTGAAAGGAGACAGACAGAGATTTTCGTTCGAACGGCATATCCGGGAGGATACGGGAGAGAGCAACTATCAATAATAATCCTTTCCAGGATTTCTCATGCCAGAAGGGAAATTGAGATGCGATTGGTGCTATGTTGATCGGGGAAAATAAGCGAACCATATCAATGACATTGTGGGGGGAATATGAATTTTGTAAAGACCACAGGACTTTTGATCCTTGGAATCATGGTGATCATGGGGGTCACCACGGCACTCTCCAGCGAGGAGAGCGCCGATTGGAACATTATACCGCTCATGCTGGAGCTGGATGCGGCAGCAGATATCAGTACGGTCAATGCCGAAGACATAATCTGGGAGGGGAACGTCAACCTGACTGCGGGGGAGACCTTCACGGTCACGCCGACGTACCCGACCGGCAACACAGAAAGTTTCACCTTCAACAGGATGACCGGTCTCGGCGCACTTGATGCGGCAGCAGGTGATAATGCAGAGATCACCTATGGGCTGTATGAATATGACGGAACGGTCGATGGCGTCACACTTGTTGAAGTGAATGGCATCCTGAATGAGAAAATCGACGATAACTCATATTATAGCTGGTTCATCGGGGTGAATCGTAACTATAGAAACTTCCACTTTACGGATCAGAATGTACAAGACGGCGACACCGTCTATGTTGATTATTTTAAGGTGGTAGAGGATCCTGCAACGGGTGATTCCTCACTGGACGAAAAGATTCACTCGATTATCATTCATGTCTCAGAAGGAGCCGAACCCACTCCAACACCAACGACCGAACCCATACCTACAACCCAACCCACTCCAACACCAACAACCGGGCCCATACCAGAAGAAAAGATCACTCTCGCGCAGGGCTGGAACTTCGTCTCCACACCGAAATACCTCGCCGACGGATCCGACACCGCCGCCATCTTCTCAGGGGTTGACACCGACGGGCACTCAATCTATTCCTATGATCCTGCCGGAGGATTCGTCCCGCTTGAGGAAACCGATCTGATCAGACCTCTCGACGGCATCTGGGTGTACTCGAGTGATTCGGCAGAGGTGCCGCTGACCTACGATTCCGATCCCATGCAGGCACCGCCGGCCAAATTACTTTCTACGGGCTGGAACGCCATCGGATGCACCGGTTCAGAGGACATCAAGGCATCTGCCGGGCTGATCTCGATCCGGAACTGCTGGTCGCACCTCATCGGGTTCGACGCCGCCGGACAGACCTACGAGACGGCGATCTTCAACGACGAGGGTGACGGTACGATCCACCCGACCCGGGGTTACTGGGTGTTCATGACCGAGGACGGCACACTTGCCGCCACCAGCGCCTGAATCTAAGACTATTACCCACCGGAGAGCACCGACAGATCGGTGCTTTCCGGACACCCGGAGATGCTGGACGCCGGGATAGATCCCGGCGCCTGCTGGCGCACCGGAGGGCAGAAAGACGCCATCTCCGAACACGTATCGGTCCAGACAGAAGGAAATATAATCCCCGCCCGGTCGGATTTCGGGGAGGGATATTTGGGGGAAATATTACATGAGACCATCTCTACGACAATTTTTTTTTACCTGCATCATTTTCATCGCAGTGCTCTCGCATGCTGCCGCCTTCCCGGCAGAAGAGTCGGATACGGCACTCCTGCTGCAGGAAGAGGACCCTTCATGGGAGTGCGGAACACCCGAAATCCACTGGGTGTGGATGGAATATGCACGGCAACATAATATCACCAGTAAAGCGGACATCGCCAGGCTACAGGTCACAGATGGCCCTGCAAAGACCTATGCAGTCGGCGACATCGAGACCTTCTGGTGCTGTGATAATTGGTACGCTTCGGACGGTGTCGACAATGACAACGACGGCATCATTGATTGGCTGGATGTAGACGAGTTCATGTACCGGATCAATGCCACCTGCCAGGCGACAGGCCCAACCTCCGTCATCTTCCTTGAGGAGGGGCAGGACATCCCTCTCGAGGAGATCGAAGACCTCAAAAACGAGTTTGAAGAGACAATCTTCCCGAAGGACACCGGGACCTTCGGTGAACCCTCCGATGTAGACGGTGACGGCAAGATTCTGCTGCTGCTCCACGACATCAGGGACGAGAATTATTACGACCGGACAACTGGCGGATACATCGGGGGCTATTTCTGGGGTATGGACACGATACCTGCTTCGCAAGGCTGGGAGTTCGCCAACTACAAGGACATGATACACATCGATATCAACCCCGCCGCCCATAGTGGCCGAATAGGCACAACCGCCCACGAGTTCCAGCACCTGATCCACCGCTTCCAGGACCCGAATGAAAATACGTGGGTGGACGAAGGGTGTGCTGATTATGCCATGTTCCTCTGCTATGGAGGGGCAAGCCCCGCATCCCACATGCATGCTTTTCTTTTATTCCCCGACACCTGCCTCACCCCGACCGATTCGGAATGGGGGGCAAGTGAAGGATGGCGCACAATCGCCCATTACGGGGCGAGTTATCTCTGGACCCTCTACCTCTCCGAGCACTACGGTGACCTCTCCGGCGATCCGGCGCATGAACACTTCATCAAAGACCTCGTCGCATCCCCTGCAAACAGCACCGACGGCGTCAACGCAACCCTCGCAGCCCACGGCTACGAGGAACGCTTCGATGACATCTTCAGGACATGGGTGATCGCCAACTATCTCGACGATACCGGGAAGGACCCGCTCCATGGCTACAGCAGTATCAATCTCGTCACACCGGCGATATCAGGCAATTGTATGCTGAACAACGGGTCCCACACCTTCCCGGCGAAGTACCTGCCGCGCTGGTCTGCCGCCTACTACACCATCACCACCGGAAATCCCGACCTCCTCACCACGGGCACCGATCAGGGCTTCTGGAAAGAGCAGATGCCGTGTGAAACCACCGTGGGCGTCGTCGTTTCCCCGCTCGAGAAGAACGGCACCTTCTCACTCTCTGCAGAGATAGGCGGGGAACCATCCGCAGACTTCGAGGCGAACGTCACCACAGGCGCCCCTCCGCTGACTGTGGGTTTCACCGATCTGAGCACCGTCAAGGGCATCACCACATGGGCATGGGATTTCGGGGACGCAAAAACCTCAGATAACCAGAACCCAACCCATACCTACACCGATATCGGCACCTATACGGTCAGCCTGACCGTCACCGATGCGATGGGCGTAACCTGCAACCGGGTGAAACGCGGCTATATTTCCGTGATATCAGAAATGAATGCAACAATCACGCTTGCACCGGGATGGAACTTTGTTTCGGCCCCGAAGCGACTCTCGAATGGATCAGACACCGTGGGAGTTGTGTTCAGGAATGTCGACACTGCGGGCCACACCATCTTCACCTATGACCCCGACCTCGGGTTCGTCCCGATGGGGCCAGATGAACCGATCGACCCCCTTGACGCTGTATGGGTGTACGCCAACACGTCCACAACCCTCCCGCTCGTCTTCGAGAGCGATCCCCTCCGAACCCCGGCGTCAAAGGCACTTTCTGCAGGCTGGAACGCCATCGGTTCACCTGCCATCAGCCTGACGCCGGCAAACAGGGCACTCTACTCGATCCGCGAGGAATGGGCCGAGATTATAGGGTATAACGCCACAGTGCAGTCCTACGAGATGCCCATCATCAACGGCGGGAGAGAGACCTATGACGAGCATCGAGCGCTCGCTCCCGGCGGAGGTTACTGGATATTTGTGACCGAAAACTGCACGGTTGCAGTCATTGGCCAGTAGGTGAACACATGAAGCAAAGGGAGGCGATACAAACAGTGATCATCGCGGGAGGGGTCCTGTGCCTGATCCTGCTCTGCGGATGCATCGAAGAGGGGACGGGAAAACCCCCTGACCTCTCCGATATGCCGAAGGTTATGGCCGGGGACGTCCTCATCATCACCGGAGACGATTTTTCCGAGGTCGAGGCGACAGCGGTGGATGAACTCGCCGCCTATCTCAACGGGACCGGCGAGATCCACCTGGATATCGTCGCCGTCTCCGTCCTGAACAGAACAGACCTCCAGAGATACCACCTCATCGTCATCGGGACGCCCGGGACAAACCCGCTCGTCGGGGAGGTGGCGGGCGTGGTCGGCGGTGACGAAGGAGAGGGGCGCCTCATCCTGCTCGAAAATCCGTGGAACCCGGCCAACCTAACGCTCGTCGTGACAGGGAGCGATGCCTGGGGGGTGCGGGCGGCGGGTGAGATGCTCCAGGATCCGGGAAATCTGAGCGGGGCGGATATGACAATAGAATCGCGAATTATCTCAATGAAAGGGCGTATAAGCCAGATCTCATTTGGTTCGACGGCCGCATGGGTGGTATGGGGAGACGACGGAGAAATCTATCTCCTCCAGGGGGCGGGGGCAGAGGGGGCGATTGCCCTCGGCGAGGGGGTGCCAGTGGTGATCACCGGATACCCGACGACGACCACCCTGACCATCCCCGAAGGGGGGGAGATGAACAGGCACCGGATGAAGGCAATAGAGGTGATCAGAGCTGAAAATACCTGAACTCTGGCTCCAATGGTTGGTTGACACGGCCCAGAAAAAGCGGTATCGGCATCCATCGCCACCACCATTCAATGAAATCTCATAAATTGGCGGTATGGCCATAAAAGCACGGAAATTCCAGTGATACCGATATGGTCCACGGTGCGTCCGACGTATGAACAAACTATATACCTACCGGCATCGAGAGGAGCGAGAAGGGGGATGGAAAGACGTGTCATGGAAGCGAGGGATCAGCCTGATAGTAATTCTGCTGGTGCTCTGTGGTCCGCCGGCAGCGACAGCGATACCGGCGTTCCCGTCTGAGTTCTACGGGACGGTCCACATCGGGGGCGAACCGGCGCCAGCAGGAACGCTGATCACCGCCTTTATCGGGGGGGTCGAACGGGGGAGCGTGACGACAACATCAAGCGGCACCTATGGCGGGCCCGGGACCTTCGATCAACGACTGGTGGTCAGGGGGACGGAGGAAGAGAGCGGTCTTGTGATCACCTTCACGATCAACGGGGTGGAGACCGGGGAAACGGCGGTCTACCGCCCGGGCGAGACGATCGAACTCGACCTCACCGCCACCGGCAGTGCCCTCCCAACGACCACCACCACTGCCGCCCCGCCAACCACGGGGCCGGATGATACAATTCCCCCCACAACTGTACCTGCGACCGCAGGGGGTGTCGAATCACCCGCCACAACAGGTGTATCAACACCCGAACCGGGAGACACAAACCCACCAACAACTGTCGCAACGGGGGAGATGGCCACCCCCACCGCACCCGCGGTCCGGTTCACCGATTCCTCCTCCACCTTCTCCCCCCTCTATGGGGTGATCCTGGTGATGGGGGCGGTGATTGTGCTGCTGGTGGCATATATCATCAGGGGAAAAGAGTGAACCCCCAATCAATATTCAAATCATGGCGTTTCATTCGTTTGTGGAGCATTCTTTCCAGATGAGTAACTCCTGGGTACATATCACCCCTTATTTTCATAGATTGCTCTCAAGACATGAGACCGAATCGATAATCGATTATGAAATAGGGAATTCAGGATCTAAATACAGATGAGGAACGCCCGTGCTCGCCACCCAGATTCCATAAAATCCATAATATCAGCCAATACGACATAATAAGAGAAAATTAACGGTACAATTTATTTTTAACCGCCCTGATAAAATGAAAAAATAACAAGACACATATATCATAACCAATTATCTTCATCTTAGATATGCCGTTCAGTAAACCATATGATGCAGTCATCATTGGTGGAGGACCCGCGGGTGCATCGGCGGGATACCTCCTCGCCAGGAAAGGACACAGGGCACTCATAATTGATAAAAAAACCTTTCCACGCCAGAAGTTATGTGGGGGTTGTTTAAGCGATAAAACAATTCGATTTTTAGAGAAGACGTACGGAGAAACCGTGCAATCCCTGCTCGAAAAAAATATTCTGCGACATTCAGGCAGAACAATATACAATATATCTGAAGAACAAGTCAGTATTGCAGGGAAAACTGAAACCTCCATTTTTTTTCGTAAATCGACTTGTATATGACAAATATTTACTCGATAAAGCCAGAGATGTCGGCGTTGATGTTCTCGAGGGCGACGAGGTCATCGAGATTGATCAGATGCAGGGGCGTGTGAAAACCGCCTCTGGAAAGACCATCTCTTCGAAATATATTGTTGGAGCGGATGGGGCACATAGCATTGTGCGGAGAGGTCTCCCGGATTCGACCGAAAATAAAGAGCAATGGGATGAAAACCTTGCAATCGCCCTTGAACTAAAGATAAAATACGAAGAGTTGATGCACCATCTGGACGTGAACTCCATATCCGAGGTACAGAAAAAATTCTCACAGCCCATGCTGTTCCTTGGCGTTGCAGACTGGGGATATGGATGGATTTTTCCAAATCAAGACATGGCGGTTATAGGAATTTGCGGCCTCCAGAGTAAGAGTCATAAAAAAATCGTACAAAAATTCGAAAAATTTCTTGAAGAGGTCGGCATCCAGGATGTCATTGAGAAGACATCTGTTTCAGGTTACCCGTTGCCCTATGGAAATTTCATCGAGAAACCCGCCCATAACAATACACTCCTTGTGGGGGACGCCGGCGGTTTTGCAGAACCGATTCTTGGAGAAGGAATTTTTTATGCTCACAGAACCGCGGAACTCGCTGCACATGCAATCGATGTGAGTATACGAGAGGGCAATTGTGCTGAAGGGGTCTATCTTGACCTGATCCAGCGCTATATCGTCCCAGAAATGAAGCATGCAAAAGTGCTTCGCGATCTGATCTACTCCTGCCTTGATCATCATATAGATCAACCGATTTCATTTTTTATTTCCCTATTTGGAGAGAGACTCATCGAAATCGTACATGGAAGAAGGAGGTTCAACCCGTTTCAATCAGGAGAGGATTATTATGGAAGAATCAAAGGATAAATGTTCATTCATCAGCAGAGTGATCGAATCTGACGTCCCGATCAGAATTCATAACCCACTGCTCTCCAGCATCGTGAAATTCGGTCTGATCCCGGATATGCTATTCATCCTCTTCTGGGCGTTGCGGGCGGATCAGATCTCGAACGACTATCTAATTGGGTACATCCTAGCGATTGTGTGGATAAATATTGGGCCGTGGATTTTATGGTACTATGAGCGGAAACATCTGATACAATTTTTCAAGAACTGCGAACATATCGTAGCGGAGCACAATTTTATCAACGATCTGAAGGAAAGATCGATCAAACGGTATCAGAAGAATTTTTATTTGGTTTTCACTTTTTTTCTCATAGTTGATTATAGCATATATCTTACAGGTTCACTGTTCTGCACAGACCAATATCTGGTGGGAAGTGGCATAACCACTCTCTTCGATCCATTTTTCATCATATATACATGTGCAATCGGATGGATTGCCTACCTGATCTCCTCCGGTGTAACTGACGTAATAGAAACACAACAGATCGTATATGAAATATCGCATAAAGAAATCAACATCGACCCCCTCCACCCGGATGAAGTTGGGGGAATGTTCTGTATCGGCAAATTCGCCATAGGAACGACTATCTTGGCAGCGACAGCGGCACTCTTCTTCCCGTGGTTGTTTCAGATTGCAAAATCGATCCCGCCCATTGCACTCGCAATATACTGTTTCGTTTCAATCTATCCGATCCTGATTGCGATATCATTTATTTACCCCACTGCACAGGTGAACAGGACGGCCCATAGAATTCGATGGGAGAAGTTAGAGACACTGGGAAACCAGTTTAAGCAAAAATCAGCGGAGATAGGAGAGAATCACTCTGATCCCATTCAAAAACTCATATCCTTCAATGAGCTGTCAAAAATCAAGAACACCTACAATGAATATAGAAATTTGAGATTGTATCCATTTAAGATCGATATTGCAATGAAACTGATCATGTCGATATTGTTCCCTGTCACGCTCATCGTCCTCAAGATCTATCTGGGCAAAATGCTATAATAATCCGGATCTCCCATATTTCCGGACCGGTGCCTGCCAGAAGACCTGAATACACCACAATCATGGCAGAACAGAGGAGGGGGAGCATCAGGCACTGCTCAGGTCGCAAATAATGAAGTGTCGAGGGTTGCTCGAATCCCGGGACACATTTCCGAAACGCCCGAATAATCCTGTATCATCCACCCCAATTCGGTTTATACATTAATTGAGAACCTTTTCCGTGTAGAGATCAAGAACCGGATTTTTCCGATCATTATCCCCTGATTGTTCACCTGATCCACCGGAGTCCGCAATAGAGGCAGCAAGAGTGGGGTCCAGAACCCTATCCCTGACAATATATCGACCGGCGTGAAGGAATGCCGCATGATGCAGGATCATATCCTGGTTTTGCTGGTAGAATTTCCAGGGAGACCCCTCCCGATCAAACAATCTGAGATTATCAAGAAAACCGGATGCAGCATAGAAACAGATAGCAGTCTCCCATGGGTGTGACAGATTCTGCCCGACGACACATGCATCATGTATCCGTTCGAGAAGCAGCTTCATCGTCATATTTTTACTGAAATCACGACCCTTTTCACCGACATTGTTCAGGAGATAGGCAGAGGGAGACGAAACAACAAGAGTCGCACGGTCATAATGCCAGAGTCGGCGATCCATATGCCAGTTGTCGGTGAGGTTCATTGCGTATTTATATGAAAAACCATTGATGCCGAGAATTTTCTCGTCGATCAGGTCCGGATACTTCATGCTTACCGCATCAACGATACTCAACACTTCTTCCCTTCCTTCTTCCGTCAGATCAAATCCCCCGAGATCAGATCTTTCCGTCAGATCTGGAAGAACGGAGTGATTGTCCGCACCGCAACATGAATAATAGGGATCGACCTGAGTTGCAGATACATTCCTGTATGATTCATTATACCGTTCCGCACTCTCATCATAATGTGCTGTATCCGGTTTAGAAATTGGAAGAATATTACCGGTTAAATGGATCAGATCGGCGGCATCCCGATAAAATGCCAGTTGAGATCGCAGACCATCATAAATTTCAGTTTTTTCACGTATTTCACGTGTACATGAATCAATTTCCGACGCATACCCTTTTCTTTGTTCCATGATATCGTCGAGAAGTGCCCGGATTGAGACGAGAATGGCCATGCTGCTCCCCTGATTCAGGGTATCGTATACCTTTTCTCGCTCTTCATCATTGAGATGATACTCGAAAACAAGTGAATTCAAAATTTCCTGGCCGGCAGAGTCAAGTTCATGGTGCAATCGCTCCGTCACCAATTGAGGGGAGAGGACCAGCCCGAATGGATCCTCAGTTACCTGGAACACATCCTCTTCCACACTGACAATTGCACGAATCGTATTCAGGTTCTCATCACGTTCCCTGGACAGTACCTCCGGATGGGGAAGGTGCCCCAGCATCTTGCTGAAAATCCCTGCATTGCGGACAAAACGGACCCCATATTCATCATAATAATAATGAACGGCCATTTCAGCCACTTTTTCCAGATATTTCAGATCGGTTCCCGTCAAATTGGAGAGCGATTCAATTTCTGAATGGAGAGAGTCGATATCGGCGTCTTCGATCCATCGATCAATACCGATCCAGGGGGCATTCTTTTCTTCCGCACGATTACATCTGTTCTGTAGCCGTGCCATCAGTTCATTAAAACGCAGTGAAATGTCCTTCTCTTTCCTCGCAGCCTCCAGGAGGACCTCACGACGTGAAACATAGGCCTGTACACTCTCTTTCAATTCCCTGCAATGCAATTCAACATCTGAAAGATCATCGGAGCGTTGTTTTTCAAATTCAGCCTGTCTGGACGTATATTCCCGGATTGCTTTTTCATATTCTTCCAGCCGGGCCTGAAGGATGAAGATATTTTCCTTCAGAGAAGCAACTGATTCTTTCCCGCCTGTTACTCCACGTAGCCCATTCAGGAGAAGATTACGGACATCAGTATCTCGTATACGTAGAATTTTACCCTGAATGTCGGCCAATAATTTCAGGTGCGTGAATATATCCACAATGAGGTCCAGGATCTTTTTTTCACCAGGAGAAATTATCGTATCTTCATACGCGCTCAAGATTTCCTCTATTGATAATAAGGTATCAAGGAGCTTCTGATACCGATCAGACCCGTTCTCTTCATTGCCCTCGACGGAAATCATTTGTCTGAACGACAGAGAAATCGCGTCCAGTACGGTGTACCGGTGATGCCGAACACATTCACAATCAAGAAGATTGAAAACACCCTCCACCATATGGAGCACATATCTGGAGGCCCCCTCAGAATCTTCAGTGTTTTCTCCCTCCACAAAAAATTCACGGTACATCGTCTCCATGCGCTCCATATTCGAGGACAATGACGTGTAACATTCGTTGTTTGCTTCAAATTGGCGCGCATACTCCCGAAACAATGCTTCAAACGATTTCAGCAGTTCTTCCGCCCTCCTGTTCAATTCGAGGTATGACCCTATGGGATAGCGTAAAACATGCGCATCTGCAGAAATAATTGAAGAATATTCAGTCAGAGTATGGACACCAGGACCTATTACTTCTTCAGGAAGAGCAAGAGCATTGAGTAACAGATAACTGAATGATGCATCAAAATTCCGGATAATTCTATCACTCGGATCATATTCGTTTGCATATTTCGTAGGCGTAATATCGGCAAGGACAGTATGATCAAAGATCGGTTCACCGAGGACATTGGAATATTCAAGTTCGGTGAGGGCAACGATGGCATTGAACTGTTCTATCTCACCTTCTTCCTGAGAGGGGACGATGCCAAAGAACCAGATTTTTCGACCGGTTGCAGATCCAATCTCCCGCGCAATGTCGATGAACATCCCCGAACCCGTCCCCCCGCCGAGTGCTGCAACGATCGCAACCGGTCCGTACCCGGCGAAGATCGCCGTGGTGAAATCGGGATCAGATTCCAGAACACCGGAGAGGGTCAATTTTCCGATTGCCCTTTGTCTGGACACTCCGCCGGAAAAATCATATTTTCCTTCGCACACGTCATTAACGACTGAATGATAGGCGTTCACGGGATCCGGATCTGAAGGATTGTTCACTGAATGGTCATTGTCCCGGTCAATGCTCTCCGACAAATCGCTACTTCCATCAATGATAGTGGATTTCGTTCTGAAAACAGGATTATCAGGCAGACAGTAATAATGAACGGATATATCGCCACCATCTGACCCTTTTAGGGATTTCATTTTCGAAATTGAATCGATATATGAATTTAGTCTATTGAAATCACGCTGCTTTTCCTGAATATCGGTATCAATACCAATGAGCCGTAACGATCTCCCTTTTCCCAGAAAATGATCCAGCAACCACTCCTGCTCAGAAAGGGAAAATACAACATTTTTTCCAAATCCACCCAGTCCGACAATGGTCAGATTATCAGGAACCCTCGCCATCACCATGGACGGGTCATTATGGTCTGTCACACATACCACCGCCACTCAGACAGTTTCCGGGGACCTCCTTCTAAACAGGGAGTCAAAAACGTTCTGATAATCCTTTCTTCCAGCATATATCCACATATGATCATAACAATGATAGTATTATCGATCGATTAAAAAATGAAGAATTATAATTGCCCGGGCAGACAATCCATAGAGTTTCCTCAGGGAGAGATTGACCGGACACGGGGAGGGTGGAAAAAAGGAAGGTACTGGTGATTATGAGACCTCAACCTCAATCGACTTCGATACCTCCGAGCGCCCGTACCGATGCTGCTTGACGTCTACCACCGCACGGATACGATGGACGCCTGGCGGGATATGTCCGAGATTCACCTCCCGTTTGCCGGGAGCTACAATTCTCTCTTTTATGTCATCATCAAGGTAGACGGTGCAGAGCATGGTGAGATAATACCCACGGTTCACTGAAGGAGTCACATGAACAATCCAGGTACCGTCAGGTCCCATTTCATCGAGCCAGAGATCCACATCCGGTCTGATCCTGCATCGCCTCCAGTCAAATCCAACCATACCTCCAATCATGACAAACAATACAAAAGGTGCCGCATAGACGGCCTCATTTGTGATGGCCGTCCAGAAATCAAAACTATTGGGAACACCGTCCCCGTCGACATCCTCCGCCCATCTCGACGCATTCAGTGCGCTGAGATATGCCTCATGATATTTCTCCTCCAATAAGAGTCCTCTGGCGCTATCAAGTTCCATTTCAGCATTTTTCGGGTTGAAAACTCGGTTTACCTCAATTTTTTCTTCGGCCTCCACGATGGCGGCCGGCGCCAGGGGGTTCAGAGTGACGGGAACACTGATCGGGTCGTATGGTACCTGAATCCGATCCGCGTACTCCTCAAATCCCGGGGCCTTCACTTCCAGCAGGTGTTCACCCTGCGGGCATCCCCCTTCATATGGTCCGGATCCGAAAAAAACACCGTCAATAAAGATCTCTCCCCGAACCGGGAACGAGAATATGGCGACAGTGCCGTTCTTCGCCTCCATGGTATTGTTAAATTCTAAAATTTCCCCTGCTCTGATATCAAACGGGGAAGACCAGTTATAATATCCATATTTTTTTAATCTGATCTCATGGCTGCCGGGATCGAGATCGGAAATCGTTGTCCTGGAAACACCATAACAGACATCGTCAATATACACCCACGCCCCATCCGGCGTGCAGTTGACGACGACAGTGCCTGTTGTCGGCAGGGGTTCGAAGGTGTGCGACATATGGAGGGTGTCGCCGTCTTCCACCTGCAGCTGTTTTGAATATGATCTGTAGCCATCAAGTGAGAGCATGACCGTATGGGTTCCCTCCGGAATACTCGAAACAAGCGTATCCGATGTACCCTTACAGTAACCGTCAACATAGATCTTAGCTCCCTCGGGTTCTGTTGACACCGTCAGGGAACCGATCTTTCGTTTGAGTTCAAAATTGACAAAAACCCGCTCGCCGCCGATCACGTCCACTATCTTCTCATCATCGCGGTATCCTGGATAGGTCACCTGTACCGTATGCACTCCCGGCATCAGATCCATAATGCGGCGATTGGTCACATAACCCGTATCTTTACCGTCCACATAGATAGCCGCGCCTTCAGGGGTTGAAGAAACGGCAATCTCACCAAATTTCAACTGTTCGTCTTCTTCTGCAGACACAGAATACGCACAGGACAATACAAGAAGAAGACAGAGTGCACCCCTCAGAAAACGCCATTCAGAGCCCATACCATCGACCTCAAAAAATTGAGTTATACTCCCCCTGAAGGTGCATCAGTGACATTCTCGAGAAATAATGCATACATTCCTGATTCATGGATGGTCAGAGTGAGGTCCTGACCATCGATGGATGGGTCTTCACGGGTCCAGTTGAGGGCAGAACAAGACTTATGACCAATATAGATCTGATCGGGATTTCTATCATCAACGGTAAAGATCAACTCCGCTGGAGGATCAAACCGGACATCAGGTTCGATGGTGTAGTACGAATCGTCATAATTAAACCATTCACCATTTCCGATTTTCGGTACACCCTCTGTGTGAACAATTTTTAGCGGGCCGGCCCCGTTTATTGAGACAGAATCATTTGAGTATATCAGTCTGACCCTGCCGTCATCGGATGGGACCGTTATTGGCTCTTCAGGCCCTGCTTCCGACTTCAACCCCGGGACTGTGCCATCGGTCGGACCGTCACCACCAAAAATCCCGGGAGCGAACATTGTGACGGCAACTCCTATCGCAATAATCAGTCCGATGATACCGCCAATTAAAAGGATCTTTTTTAGATTGAACTCACCCGCAAAACCTCCCCTTCTATTGGATTTCTCATCCATGAGAGAGTCTTTATCCGGTTTCCGGGGAGCGATCTCGGGATCATGTTTCTCTTTCAACTGGTTTGCGACCGTCTGGAGTTGTCTGGCATGGTTCGAGAGATTGTTTGAGATTTTTTTCCCATCTGCAGTCTTCATTTTCAGCAATGTCTCTTTTGCCTTTGTAAAGAAATCCAGGAACTGCAGTGCAGGCAGTTCATAGACATACTTCTGAAAATCGCGTTGATTGAAATTACCGGAGAGATAGCGCTCCAGATAGGCTGTATTGTTCTTTTCAATCACAGCTGTTACTGCATCTTCAATCGTATTTGAGGAGGTTCTGGGGATATTCAATTCATCCAGTCGTGAATAATGATCAAGTCTCTTTGAAGGAGTTAATCCCCTTCTAATGGTATCTTCAATAGCATTGAGCAATTTTTGTTTTGTCCCGATCCGCTGTTCTTTTCCAAAAAGAGAAGATCTATTATCGATCAACACCTTCCCGAATCGTTGATAGGTCGATGCATCCGTATCATCGATCTGGCCGGAATCCAGATTGGCGGCATGCTGATTGTAGGGTTTCATCGGGAGGACCGAGAGATCAGGGGGATTCTCCCGGTCGATCGCATCCCTGCCGACGGCACACCGATACCCCAGAAAGAGAATCGGTTGCATCACTTCAAGGACCCCGGAAACCAGACTCATCGCCCGTTTAAAGTCCTTTGTGAAGGCGTACGAGGGTTTCTGGGCAACAATCTTGCCTGAAAGGTAGGATAGCACCGGTCCGGACTGACCGGAATATCCCAGAGTGAGGGTGTCGAGCGATGAAACAAACCTTTCATCTCCCCAGATATTGAGGACTTCATATCCGGCGTCCCGGAGAGATGCAACGGCATTCAGATAAAAATCACGGATAACACTCACCTGAAATGACTCAATCTGGCATTCCATGAAATAGATGTGTAAATCCTGCCGCTTGCCTTTTTTCTGGACATCGATTGCGGAACCGAGAATGATCCTGTCCCGATCCGACTCGAAATAAAAGCCGACCCTCCCTGCGGCCAGAAGTACGGCACGATCATGGTAGCGATTCAGTTCACCCGAATAATGCTTGCCGTCCGGTTCATATAATCCATATTTCACGGTCATTCAGATACCCCCATTCCTCACAGCACACTCAGGAGCCAAATCCAATCACCTCATTGAATCTCCACGGCACAATCTGACCGGGCGCCTGCTCTCCGTCGGATGCAATATTCGCTTCTGCAGTCGGGTCCACGCTCACCGCGATAAACGAGACAGAAATGTCGTTCATCATACTGACAAGACTCTTAAACGAGAGGTTTTTTTCCAGGATCTTGAAGATCGTATCTTCAATGAGTTCTGCTTCTGGAGATTGGTCAGGGATATCAGAGAGAGAGTAAAAATCACCGTTTTTGCTGATCAAAGCATGCAGTTCGGGGTGTTTCTGTACAAGCATGTCTGTTTTCGTCACCACAAGGGCATACTTTTTCTTGCCGCCAAATATTTTGAACCAGGCACTCCCCTCCAGGTCCATCAGGGTCTGGATATAGTCGCCAAATTCACGGGAAAGGTCCGCCATCCCCTCACGCGTGAGGAGTTTCTCACCGTCGATGAGAAATATCACCTTTCCGGAGCGTCCCAGATGACTGAACATCGTCGAAATATTCAGTGCCCGGGCAAGACCGGTCCCGTAGAGCTTATCCAGGTGGTGATCCACGATCTCTTTGAGAAATTCGAGGGTGCCCGACCTCTTTTCGAGTTCATCCACCGGCATCTCGAAGGCCTCGCTGAGGGCTTCGATCGAGTCCTGATAATTTCTCTCATTGACCTTGTCATAATATTCCCCCGCATAATCAACAATCGTCCAGACAACAGGGGAAATAAAGAATTTTTTCGAAAAGATCTCATACATGCTGAGTTTATAATATTCGGTCCTCCTCCACTCTCCTCTTCCACCATTGACCATTGCATAGAGATCGGTGAGCCTGAGATTTTTCCGGTCCTCTGGATCAGAAGAAATGATCACCTGCGAAGGGAAGGTTCGTGCCATATTCGCCATCTGACCCCAGAGACCAAGGAGGAAAAATGTCTTTCCGGCCCCCCTCGGACCGAATACAAACACGTTCGAGCCCTTAACACCCACAATGGAGTACATCAGGACGATGAAAAACACTGTCGCAACAAGAATGCCGCTCCCATAAAAAAAGGCGTTTTGAGCGGTGATTTTTCCGATTGCAACCGTCGCATCCGGCACCATGGTCGCTGATTTGGTACTGAAACTGGAGAGCAGATACCCAACAATCACCGCAAAGGCAATCGTCAGGAATACCTTCGCACTGGTTGCCAGGATATCAAACCGGTTCCTGAGAAGAACAAAAATCACCAGAACAATCCCGAGAAAAAAACCCATCCCGAGGGCCTCAGGCACGATACATCCATACGGGAAGAAATGCCAGATAACATAACCGAACAATATTCCAAATAACAAACCGTTAAAACGGGAATCAGAGGAAAATAGCATCCCGATAGAGACGGCGAGGAACAACCCGCAGAGTAGATCGATGGCAAGTTTCACCTCATAGGGTGCACCGATAAACCAGTAGATCTGGAACAGATTGATAAAAAGGAGGGCCACGATGACGGCAAGTATGATCGCCCCCACCATGACAAACAGCCTTTTCCGGTTGTTGATAATCATCAGCGAACCGCCTCACGGATATCTTTTTCCTCGTACAACTCCAGAATACGGCTTTTTGCTCCCCCTTTGCTCTGATCATCTTCATTTCTTTCCATATCGGCGATTTCAGCCGCGTCAGTCAGCCTCAACAGGTCCTTTCTGACGACATACTGCCCGTTCTGCAAAAACAGTACATGATGAAGAATATTGTTTCTGTTATCCGCATATTTCGTCCAGTAGCCGCCACCGGTCATCAGTGGAGAGATATTGTCGAAAAAGCTTGCAGCAGCAAAGAACGTGAGACCGATTTCCCAGGGTTTGCTGTAATTATGTGCCGCCACCTTTGCATAATGCATCTGCTGGAGAGAGAGGTCGCCTGAAATCGTCCTGCAGATGTCCTCGTTGATATTCGAGATGTTGTCGGTCATATACTGTGAAGGAGACGACAGCACAAGGGCAGCCCTCTCAAAATTCCATGAATCGGTATGCGAGGCGCCATAGCTGATATTAAAGTTCTTGACACCCAGCAACCCTTCATTCACAAGGTTCCGATAGGTTCCCTTGACCAGGCCAAGAACGCGATCGAGTTCCTCCCTTCCTTCATCCTTTGAGTCCAGCACCCCCATGGTCGAGTCATCGGCAATCAACGACAACACGGCGGGATTGATACCGCCATACCGGGTGTGGTACTTATCCCGGATCGTTGTATCGCCGGTCTGCCGCTTTTTATCGATGGTTTCGAAGCTGGTCTCCAGACCCGAATCATGGAGATTGTACAATCTGCGCTCTTTCAGGGTGTCTTCAATGATATTCTCAATTAAAGAGAATGTTGCCAGAGTGTTCTGAAGGGCGTTGATAGTGGATTCGGCTGCATCGATTTCCCGGGAGGTCTGATTAATTTCCTCTCCAAACCGCTCCTTCTCATTTATCAGATCCAGTAATCTCCCTTTCAGGAAATCAATAATTTCCTGCGTACCTTCACACTCAAATGCATCGCGGAGAGCAGAATAATCTCCGGAACCAAGGTTGAGATCAGAGAGGATTGTCTCAATAATCCTTTTTCTTTCAGACTCGAGATCATCTGTCATCTCGTCCGATACGAACCTGTCCAGAATCTCAAAATCAAGGGGTTCTCTCAGACGTAATTTATCGTTTTCCTGATCGGCGATCGCCTTCATTTTATTCAATTTTGAAGTCATGTTGGCTTCAATCATCGCCATATCAGGCTTCTTCCCAAGTATCTTATCGAACAGCCCGATATTTTCAGCAGATTCCTTCCTGTACTCATAGTAGTAGTAAAGGACCAGTGCTTCAGCAAATTCCTTCAGATAATCAAGTTTTCCCGGTTGCCCGATTTCCTGGGAGAAAGAATCGATCAATGCCTGTATCTTTACATAATCGGCCTTGACACACCATGCTTTTTTATTGATCCCGGCCTGTTTTTTCGAGAGCAGATCGGTGACCTGTTCCTGCAGGTTCAGGTGCATCTTCTCAAATTCATTGGCCAGTTCTTCTTCCCTGCTCCGGGTCGATCGAATTTTATCGCATTGGCCCTCATATTCATCAATCTGCCGCCCTGCATCATTACAGGCGGATTTGATCCTCTCCCTGATACCTGCCTCTTTTTGCTGCAATCGTTCGCGTTTTTCTATTGCGGAAGATTTTTTGCTTTCATTTGTAAGGGCATCATTCTTCAGGGATTCGAACTTTGATGTAACCTGGCTCATGACATGGGTCAGATCTTCTTCACCCCAGAGAATTTTCTTCAGGACAACACGCAGTTCATGCTCTTTGATGCGAAGAATTCTCTTTTGCAGCAATGCCAGTTGTTCGATCTGGGCCAGATACTCGGTAATACTTGAATAAAGAATCTTATCATCTTCGTTTTCAAGAGGTTTGCTGCCCGTATCCATCGACTTTTTCAATCGTGCAACAAACTCGATCAATTTATCGTACGTTTTGATTTCATCGAGATTCCTGATATCTTCAGGCAGATTGTTGTTCAGATAATAATCAATCTCCACAGATGTCTGATAATTCAATAATTTCGGGATATCATTGCTCCAGACTTTCTCGAGTTTTTCTATCTCCCCTTTCACAAACGTCAGGTCCTCACCGGTTGTAACGATTTCAACCTCATCGATGAGTTGATCAGGGTATTTGTGCTCTATCTGATTCAGGATCTCCAGCACTTTCTCATTGATCTGTTTCCTGTTTTTCCCAAGTTCAGTAATTTCCCGGACCACATTCTCAAATTCGGCCTTCAAATTCCTTAGTTCTTCAACAGGATACTCGATGACGTGAGAATCTGCAAAAATAAAGCCCGAGTAATCCTTTCGTGCATCGATTATATCATATATGTCAGCAGTCGGCAGATAGAATGCATTCATCAAAAGATAGGGGAAGGCATGGTCGTAGTCCAGGACCTCCTTTTTCCGGTCTGCACCATCCCTGTATCCCGTCGGTCCAAGAGAAGAGAGGATGCAATAATGAAAGAGTTTCTCTCCTTTCAAATTGAGATATTCAATCTCAGAAAGTGCAATCCCCGCATTCAACTGTTCTTTTTCCCCTTCAACAATCGCCGGCATCACACCGAACAGCCAGATCTTCCGGGTGGGTCCGGAGAGCCCCTTGATGTATCTGGCCAGATCGATGAACATTCCCGACCCGGTGCCGCCGCCCAGACCGACGACCAGTGCGATATCGCCCTGACCAGGGAACGAGGGGAAATTCGTATCCCCACTCTGAGAGATCGCCTTATAAAAAACTGCCTTGGAAATCGCACGTCTCCGATGGACACCGCCGCCAAAATCATCAATAATATTACTATCGATGGATTTGAGATCCGAAAACTCGAATCCCCTCTCAGGATCATTCATCCACCAGACATCTGCATGGGGTTCCCCTTTCCAGCTCTTCACCTGCTCGATGACGGATTTTCCGGTAAGACCGGATATTCGTCCGACATTTGCCAGATCAGGGAGATAATAATACTCCATATTAATGTTGCCACCCATCCCCCCCATCTGGCGCATCATTTCTTCAGTGGTCTTGTTGACATGATCTGCACGTTCAATGTCATTTTTTCTCTGATTTGAATCAGTATCAAGGACACAAATCCTCAATGTCCGGTTTTCACTCAGATAATCTCTCAGAAACCACTCATGTTCACAAAGGTGATACACGAGTTTCTTTCCACACCCTCCGACCGCAATGATCGAAAGATCCTTTGGCATCTGAAACTCTTTTTTTTCGGAATTAAATGCCTGTGAAACCATTATTTACCTCCGTCAAAATTCAATCATTATCATTGATGCTGGCATTGTATCCGCGAGCATACCCGATCCTGTATCCAGCAAACAGCGCAATTCCACCGATAACAACGAGGATCACGATAACCAGGGGCAATGAAACACCCAGTGGTTTCTTATCCGAATAATCCAGCAGCGTATTGGCCTCATATTTCAACCCCTTGTCATGCAGATCGATGACAAGATTGCGCAGCATGGGATCCTGAACAGAACTCAAACGATCGAAAAAGTCCGTTTCATCCGGAATTTCGATATCAAATACTTCAGTGAAAGCATTTCCGACGACAAATCCGTCTTCATCAAAAAATTGAACCCTGTAATGGGTATACCCGGTCGTCTGCGCATCGGTTTTTGTTATAACAAGTCCCTCGGACTGAACAATTTCGGTAATCTGTGGCACCTGACCCGTGACGTGAATCAGAGCAGGAGTGTTGACGCTCTTATTCACCTCAAATTGGATCGATTGGTCCTGAAATTGATGTTGACCATCCTGAAGTTCCAGAAATCCAGGATCGGTAACGTTCCATAAAAATGATTGACCATACGGTCGTAGATCCGTTTCAAGTTCTATCACTGAAACCTGCGGTTGAACTCCACTGATCTTGAGCGTATACTCAACTATGTCACCTTCTGGATGGATTTCATCAATCGTGCTGTCAAGAACAACAACATCCATCGCAGCTGCGTTTCCAACCAGAATCAGAACAAGAAAGGAAAATAATATACCAAACGCCCTCAGTCCACGTATATCTCCCTTAATCATGAGAGATCATACGCACATGGAAATATAAGCATTATTATTTGCCTTCGGTGAAATCGAACACTATAATGTCGATATAAAAAATATTCAAGAATACTATCTTGTTTTTTTTATCGAAAATAATTTACATAATCACCAGACCCCGGATGATCTCTGTCTCCGGCACTGATCCATCGTACTTCCTCTCATCGCATGCGTTGCTCTCCTTTTCTGCTCAGGAAAAGATGGCGTATTAGGGAAAATTTTTATTTTTTCTCCTCTGAAAAACCCCCTTTCAGGATGGGATTCGCATCACCACTCTCGATCCATGGCTGATACGGAAAGAATCAGGTTAAATTTATGCAGTGAACATTTATCGAATCCTGACCATCTAAATCTCCCCGGAACAATCCATCAAACGACCGGGCGGTCCGGCATTCCACCACATCGTTCACCTCATCAAGAGGGCGCGACATAAAAGGCGACTTCGAGAAAAAAGAGGAGAAGAATCAGGCATCAGGCGACTTCAAATGAATAGGACTATAATAACCGAACGGCAATACGAGAATATCGGATTTTCATGCAGCGATAGGCGCAATGGAGGTTTCGGTTGACGTAACCGCTGTTCATCGTAGCGGATACATGAAAGGGAGAGAATGTATTCATGCCAGGAAAAAATGAAGGGAAAACCGCTGTAGACTGGTATAATGAGGGTGTCGTGTTTAATAAAATGGGCCGCTTCGACGATGCGGTCGTCTGCTTTGACCGGGCACTCCAGATCGACCCGAATGATGCAATTGTGTGGGGAAAAAAGGGCATCTTGCTCGCCAGACTCGGCCGCTACGACGAGGCGATACAATGTTGTGACCGGGGGATCGCGATCGATCCGCAGATTCCACTGTGGAGTATGAAAGGCCTTTCGTTCATCAAGTTAGGTCGCCATGACGATGCGCTCGCCTGCTTCGACCGGGCACTCCAGATCGACCCGAATGATGCAGAAGCAAAAGAAGGCAGAGACCAGGTATTGCAATGGATCGCAAAACAAAATGAGAAGAAGCGAACATTAAATGCTGTACAATGTCTTGAAGAAGCTCTCGGTTGCATACCGGATCACCCCCATAAAGCGATCGAACTCGCCGAACGAGCATTTGAAATTGACCCGAATATGGAATACGCATGGGGGATCAAAGGTCTCGCGTTTAAAATTCTCGGCCGCTACGACGAGGCAATCGTATGCTGTGACAGAGCGCTCGAGATCAACCCGAACGATCATACCGCATGGAGCACTAAAGGTAGTTCGCTTGGAGACCTCGGCCGCCACAACGAGGCGATCACCTGCTGTGACAGAGCGCTCGAGATCAACCCGAACAATAATGCCGCATGGAACATAAAAGGTGTCGCGCTTGGAAACCTCGGCCGCCACGACGAGGCGCTCGTGTGCTTCAACCGGGCACTCCAGATCGACCCGAATGATGCCGATGCAAGGAAAAACAAAGAGATTGCATTGAGAAAGATCAGTTGAGGAGATGCTCAGAACGCATCAACACTGCCGCAATACAAAGGACTCAGACCTTCATCCAGGCATCCATCACCATCGAACACACCGTCGACGATCCCCTCACCCGGAGGGGTCACAACAGTCAGGCAAAATACACAAAAAAGAGGAGAAGAATCAGGCCTCAGCCGCGTTCTTCGCCTTGATCCTCTTGAGACGGGAGAGCTCGTCGCGCTCCATCTCGTCGAGGCGCATCTTGATGAAGGCGGCCGCCGCCTTCAGTTCCGGGATCACCTTGAACTCAAGGGCGTTCACACGCCGCTTTGTCCGGTCAATCTCGTCGAGCAGACGCTTCATCGTCGTCTCGATCTCGGCACTCTCGATGATCGCCTCGACGAGCTCCTCATAGGCCTCGGCCGTCTCGTCGATGACGGACTTCGAGCCGAGAACACCATATCCACGCTCGACCAGGCTCTTTTTCACCTTTGACGCCTCGATCTCGGGAACGACAACGCCCATGATGTTCTTGGACTTGAGGGTGATCTCCGGGTTCTCCTGGACGGAGAACGCCGCAGCCTTCACCCCGATCGTTCCTTCGACCGTGTTCGCAAGGGCGATCATCTCCTGGGCGTGCTCGTACTTCATGAGCATGCCACCCCGGGTGTCCTTCGCCTCCTTCAGCACCTTGAAGAACTCAAGGATCAGCCCGTCGCGCTTCATCTTGAGGATGTTGTAGCCACGCTCCGAGAGCTTGATCTTCTTTTTGATGTTGATCAGTTCGGACCGGGTCGGCTTGACATCACTGAGCGCCATGGGAGGTTACACCTCTGCCTTCTTTGCGCCCTTGCGGTAGAGCGGGTGGAACTTCTGGATCAGGTCGCGGTCGATACGCACGAGCTGCTCGACCGGCAGGCTCGAGAGGAGCTGCCATCCGACCTCGAGGGTGTCCTCGATCGTCCGGTTCTCGTCGATCCCCTGGGTAACGAACCGCCCCTCAAAGAGGTCTGCGAACTCCAGGAAGCCGCGGTCACGCTCGGAAAGGGCATCCTTACCGACGATGGCCACAAGGCCGCGGAGATCGTTGCCCTCCGCATAGCCCGCATAGAGCTGGTCGGAGACCTTCTTGTGGTCCTCGCGGGTGCGCCCCTCGCCGATACCCAGGTTCATCAACCGGGACAGCGACGGAAGAACGTTGATCGGCGGGTAGATACCCTTCCGGTGCAGTTCACGGGAAACCACGATCTGGCCCTCGGTGATGTAGCCGGTCAGGTCAGGGATCGGGTGGGTGATATCGTCACCCGGCATCGTCAGGATCGGGATCTGCGTCACCGAGCCGCGCTGGCCCTTGACGATACCCGCACGCTCATAGATGCAGGCAAGGTCGGTGTACATGTAACCCGGATACCCACGACGGCCCGGCACTTCCTCACGGGCAGCGCCGATCTGACGGAGGGCCTCACAGTAGTTGGTCATATCCGTCAGGATGACAAGCACGTGGTAGCCGAGTTCGTACGCAAGGTACTCAGCCGTCGTCAGGGCCAGACGCGGGGTGATGATCCGCTCGACCGCCGGGTCGTCTGCCAGGTTCAGGAAGACGACAGCGCTCTCGAGCGCACCGGTGCGCTCGAAATCGGCCATGAACTGGTTCGCTTCCTCCTTCGTGATACCCATGGCGGCAAAGACCACAGCGAACTCCTCGGTGGAGCCCGGCACCTTTGCCTGACGGGCGATCTGCAGGGCGATATCGTTGTGCGGCAGACCGGATGCCGAGAAGATCGGCAGCTTCTGTCCACGCACAAGGGTGTTCGTGCCGTCAATGGTCGAGATACCGGTCTGGATGAAATCGGCCGGCGAGGCGCGTGCATAGGGATTGATTGCAGCGCCCATGATGTCCAGCCTCTTGTCCGGAACGATCTCGGGGCCGCCGTCGATCGGAGCACCGCCACCGGAGAGAATCCGGCCGAGCATCTCCTTTGACACCGGCATCTTGATCGTCTCGCCCAGGAAGCGGATCCCCGAGTCACGCCCGATACCGGCCGTGGTCTCGAAGCACTGCACGACCACCAGGTCATCGCTCGTGTCGAGCACCTGACCGCGCTTGATCGTGCCGTCTGCAAGGGCGATGTTCACGAGCTCGTTGTAGCCGACCGGCTCGGTCTTCTCGACAAATACGAGCGGGCCCGCAATCTGCTTGACAGTTCGGTATTCCTTCATGCTGCACCCGCCTTCAGTCCGGCAAATTCGCTCTTCATCTGGTCAAGCACCTTCTCGAGGTCGGGCTTGTAGTCCTTGATGAACTTGATCTGCGGCAGATCGTTCTTCGCCTTCACGGCAAGGATCTGGGACGGCAGCACACCGCCGGCATGCGCCTGTTTCGCAAGGTCAGAGTAGGCGCGGATTGCCTTCATGATATCGAACTGCTTCTCCAGCGAACAGTAGGTGTCCACCGGGTCGAAGGCGTTCTGCTGCAGGAAGACCTCACGGAGCATCCGTGCGACCTCGATGGTGATCTGCTCCTCCTCGGGCAGGGCATCGGAACCGACGAGCTGCACGATCTCCTGGAGTTCGGCCTCCTTCTGGAGAACGGCCATCGCCCAGTTGCGGAGCACGTTCCACTCCGGGGAGATGTTTTTGTCGTACCACTCGTTCAGCACACCCAGGTAGAGGGAGTAGGAGTTCAGCCAGTTGATCGCCGGGAAGTGACGGCGCTGCGAGAGCTTTGCGTCCAGTGCCCAGAAGACCTTCACGATACGGAGGGTGTTCTGGGTAACGGGCTCTGAGAAGTCGCCGCCCGGCGGGGAAACCGCACCGATAACGGTGACCGAGCCGAGATCGCCGCAGAGAGCGGAGACACGACCCGCACGCTCGTAGAACTCAGACAGACGCGCCGAAAGATATGCCGGATAACCTTCCTCACCGGGCATCTCCTCAAGACGGGAGGAGATCTCACGCATCGCCTCTGCCCACCGGGAGGTGGAGTCGGCCATCAGGGAGACGTCATAGCCCTGGTCACGGAAGTACTCGGCGATCGTGATACCGGTGTACACCGATGCCTCACGGGCCGCCACAGGCATGTTCGAGGTGTTCGCAATGAGCACCGTCCGCTCCATCAGCGGCCTGCCGGTCTTGGGGTCCTCGAGTTCGGGGAACTCGGTCAGCACCTCGGTCATCTCGTTGCCGCGCTCGCCGCAGCCGATATAGACCACGATCTGTGCATCAGACCACTTTGCCAGCGCCTGCTGCGTGACCGTCTTGCCGGAGCCGAACGGCCCCGGAATAGCAGCGGTGCCGCCCTTTGCAACCGGGAAGAGCCCGTCCAGAATCCGCTGGCCCGTGACCAGCGGGATGTCCGGGTTCATCTTCTCCTTCACCGGGCGGGGCACCCGCACCGGCCACTTCTGCATCAGCGAGAGTTCAGTCCCGTCCTCGAGGACACAGACCGTATCCTCGACGGTGAACGAACCGCCCTTGATGCTCTTGACCACGCCGCCCTTCTGGTTGGGCGGGACCATGATCTTGTGCAGGATCGAATCGGTCTCCTGCACCGTACCGATGATCGTACCGGGCTCGACATTGTCGCCCGTCTTGACAACCGGCACAAATTCCCACTTCGTCGAGCGGTCAAGGCCCGGAGCCGTGACACCGCGCTCGATGAAGCTGCCCATCTTCTCCACAAGCACCTCGAGCGGACGCTGAATACCGTCGTAGATGCTCTTCAGCAGACCGGGGCCGAGCTCCACCGCCAGCGACATGCCGGTGTTCACCACCGGTTCGCCGGGGCGGATGCCGTCGGTGGCCTCATAGACCTGGATGATGACGTTCTCACCATCGATCTTGATGACCTCACCCATCAGCTCCTCATCGCCCACCTTGACCACATCGTACATGTGGGCGTTGAGGTTGACGGCCGTGACCACCGGACCTGCAATCCTCTTCAGCACTCCGTTTGAAGTGCCTTCTATCGATTCTCCTTTTACTTCCACAGATCAACACCGACCGATCTCTTAATTCTCTCCCGCATGGAGAGTCCTCCCTCCTCCTCGCCAACCGCGATCACCGTCGGCCGAACGGACTCCTCGAGCCGGGTCCGCAGCCGAAGGGGGAGCGTGTTCATATCGCTGCTGCTGAGCACCAGAATGCCGACCGAGGTGTCCTCAAGGACCTTGTGGACAGCCTCTCTGAGGTTGTCCTCGCCCTCAACGGCAATCGTCTTCTGGATACCGGCAAGGCGAAACCCGATGACGAAATCGCCGCTTCCGATAACTGCAATCTCCACCATCTACATCACCAGGTATCCCTGAATGCGTTCATTCGGCAGGCCGTACTCCTTGCCCCGTGCAAGGGCGCGGAGGTTTGCCACCTCGTACTTCTTCAGCTCGAGGTAGGTGATGATCGGGAAGACCGAGAAGACATGGAGTTTGGAAAGCCTTTCCATCTGCTTCAACTGGTACTTTGTCACCAGCACCTCGACCTCATGAACCGGGCGTTTCTGACCGAGCTCCTCAAAGAGGGCGTTCAATTCGGGGTCACGCGTCTTCTTCCTGGCAGCATCGATGAACTCGTCGAGACTCTCGAGTGCACTCATCCGCTGGAGTTCGTCGACCGTGAAGGCCTTGCCACCCGGAATGAGCTGGTCCCTGATATCCTCGCCGGCCTTCTGTGCACGGAAGCGGAAGAGGGTGATGAGGTTCTTCAGGTCTATCGCCATCTGGATGTAACCAAGGAATTCGTAGCCTCCCTTGATCCCTTCCTTGGCTTCGGCGATCATCCTGGCATAGAGCTGCTTGTAGAGCTCGTTCTCAAGGTTTGCGAACGAACCGGTTTCCAGAGACTCATTGATCCCTGCGGCAAGCACTGCCCCGATCGACCGGTCCTTGAGCGATTCGACGATACGCTCAGGGGAATCCTCGACCAAGAGACGGTCAAGAATGTTTTTATCGAGTTCGCCCGCCGGGATGAGCACTTCCTTGATCTTTTCGGGCTTCATGCCCTGCACCTTCCCGCGGAGGATGGTGAGGACGTTCTGGATGTCCCAGTGACGCAGATAAATCTGCACAAAGCGCATCAGCCCAGCAGGGGTGATCTTCAGGATCTCCTGATACTCCTTTGCAAGGTTCCAGGAAATGGCGACCTCGATGAGGTTGATCCCGGTGAACGAGGAGGCGAGTTCGTCGATCTCCTTTTTGTATTCGGTCTCGCCGATGATGCGGGTGATCTCAGGCAGGCTCATGTTGAGCATCCGCAGGTATTCCTCCCGCGGGATCAACTTTGCTTTGCGCACACGCATGCGCGTGGAGACGTAAATGTATGGGGCCGGGCCCCCTACGTCAGCCATGCCTATTCCTCCTCAGGGAAACAGGATATCAGACGCATCTTTGAGCCCTGACTCCCATACCGTCTCCAGGAACGTACGGTAACTCTGGTCGATCTTCATCCTGCCGTCGGCACTCTCGACAACGGCGCCGCCATCGATATCGATGGGGGCACCGATCGAGAATTCTGTCAGATCCTTGTTCTCTGCAAGGATCTCCTTTACGGTGGGGATATCACGGGCGTTGCAGTACACGACGCCGCCTTTTATGGCTGCAGCCGCCTCCGGAAGGAGGGTGCGAAGAGCCTGTGCATGGATTTCGGCGGGGAGACCGGCAATTGCGGCGAGGGTGTCGTCATGCACTCTGGACAGTGTGTCCTTCTCGGCATTGAGCATCTCGCGCCTGACCGCAAGGTTGGCGGCAGAGACTTCCTGGTTGACAATCCTCTGGACGTCCCGTTCCGCTTCCTCATTGGCCTTCTGCTTGATCTCCGCTGCTTGCTCCTGCGCCTCTTCGAGGATGCGCTTCACTCCGGCCTGGGTTTCTGCCTGGATTGCGGCGACCTCTTTTCGCCCCTTCTCCTTGATATCTCCAACGACAGCTTCCAGTCCCATCGTCCACTCCGTGCTTAGAAGAGCGCCAGCAGAGCGACCACAAGACCGAAGATGACGATTGTTTCTGGAATAACGGTGAAGAGCAGTGCAAGACCGAACATGTCCTTGTTCTCTGCGGTCGCACCCACTGCGGCGGCGCCGATACCCATCTCGGCAATACCACTGCCTATGCCGGTAAGCCCGACAGCCAGACCTGCGCCAACTGCCTTAAGTCCGAACTGCGATGCCTGAACCATTTCAAGAGTCATTTCTGCAACTACTGGATCTGCCATAATTAATCCTCTGTAAATTTCCTTTTCATACCAAATGGATTGTACTTCTTTCCTCCACCATTGTAGAACTTGGTGAAGAACTCAACATAGTGTAACCTGATCGAGTGCAGGCCGCCACCCAGGATGCCAAGCGCCGTGTTCATCACATGGCCGATCACGAGAACGACAATGCCCATCAGGACGATGACGACGCCGACAATGGAGGGCGACGCCAGCTGTGGGGCGATGATCAGGTCCAGAGCGATGAAGTTCGTAACCATCGCAATGGCGACCGACGATAGACCGACGGCAACAAGACGGGTGTACGAGAGCACGTGACTGATAATTGTCGGAATTTCGACCAGTTCAAGCGGTGATTCCCGACCTATCAGCACGATGCCGAGCACCAGAAGGACGGCACCGACGGCACCGGCCACGTTCAGACCCATCGCCACCGGCGGGAACCCGGTAAGGTCCAGCATTAGGGGGATGGGGAACATAGACCAGATAACGATGACGATACCCCACATCGTGGAGAGCCAGCCAAGCTGGGCGAAGATCTCCTTGGTGGCGTGGTGACTCTTGTGCATTGCTCGGCTGATGTTTCTCACATGGAGCAGGCGCCCCAGCGTGATGTGCAACAGACCGATCCAGACCGAGACAATCAGGAGTTCGGCCACCATCGGGTGGTGGACCGCATGTCCGCCGATGTTCAGGTGTCTGGTGTAGAAGATCGGTTCCCACGGGAGTTTCATCCCGAATAACTCGGAATATAACACGCCAAAGACGATGCTCATCAGCGATGCGTTCCGCAGGGTGTCAAGGAGCTGGTTCCCGGCATCTCCAGACAGGAAACGTCTCAAACCAAATGACAGCACAAGCAGAACGAGACCGTAACCGACATCGCCGAGGATCATACCGAAAAAGATCGGGAAAACGATCGAGACGAGCAGCGTCGGGTCGAATTCATCGTAGCGCGGGCGCGAGTAGATGTCCATAAAGAGTTCGGTCGGGCGCGAGAAGTCCGGGTTGTTATATTCAACCGGAACGTCCGTTGCATCCTCTCCGATCTCCAGTTCGGTGACATAGACCTTGCCCCCCGTCACATGGGTGAGGGCACCGATGACCTTCTCCACCTGGTCGGACGGAAGCCAGCCTTCTGCCACAAATGCGTCCTCTGTGGTTGCAAACCGGAGTGGGGCCTCAGCCCGCTCCACGACGGTCGTGAAGTACTCGTCGTAGGCAACCAGGAGTTCGCCGTATTCGTTCTTCTTTTCTTCAAGGCTCCTGTTGGCCCTCTCGATCTCTTCGTTAAGCTGGCCAATCTGGCCGTTGACGTCATAGATCAGATCCCTGACAGGACCGTTCCCCTGAGGGACGGGGACCGACTGGAACCGTGCTTCGAGCAGGGCGCGCTCGGCGTCCTCTGCATCGGGTGCAGGTACAAAGACCACAATGAAATTCTGTCTGCCCTTGCCCCCCGGCATATAGTGCTTCTCATGGGGGACCGGGATTTCGACGTCGCTCTCGACATAGCCTGCAAAAACGGCGATTCCTTCATAGCCGTGATAAAGGTCCATATCAAGGGGGACGTTGGCAAAGGGACCGAGGGCGGTTGCCCGGGTCTCGAGTGCCTTCACCTGTGCCTCGAGTTTTGACCGTTTTGCAGTGATTTCCTCGACGTCTTTAACGAGAGCGGAAAGTTTCCGGTCGACATCGGCCTTCAGCTCAGGAGCCGATCTCTTTCCTGACGGAGAGACTGTGTCGGGCGAAATCCCGAACATCGACTCCATCGAACGGATCTTGATCAGCTCTGAGGACGCCTCACTCGCACCTGCAAGCGGCATCCCGATCCTGAAGCCTTCGTAGGCCTCGTCTTCCTTCTCGACAAAATCTTCGATGTGGAATGCGTTCTGGTGATACAGCTCGCGAATGATCGTATCCATCTGGTCCTTAGACCCTGCGATCAGGATACGGCTCATCCGCTCAGGCTGAAACATGCAGCTGCTCCTTGAAACGCCTGACGAGCAGGTCGACTGCCCTGTCAAGATTTGCAAGGCTGTTCGATCTCAGGGTTGCCGCCCGCTGCTCGCCTTCTTTCAAGATGTCGGCACGCTTTTTCGCAGCCTCGGATGCGGCATCTGCCAGTCGCTGCTGTTTATAGGCCTCTGCATCGGCGGTTGCCTTCTCGATGATCCGTTCGGCTTCCACCCTTGCATCCGCAATTTTCTGCTTTTTTTCGGCAGTTGCGGTGCTGACCATGGATTTATACTCCTCTTCTGCCTGCTTGATGCTCTTTAAAACCTCACTCTTCATCCAACCCTCCTCTCACGGCTTACAATATTTGATGAAAATTACCTTTATATTTGTTGTTATTCTCCGGTGAGCGCCCGGTCAATACATATATAGGAGATTGTGCACTCCGCAGGAAGCCCATCACAGATCACGCCATCTCCGCCACCGCGGAGCATGACGCCCGAAAATTCTGCGGATGAACAGATGAGGTGCTGGTCAGGGTGGGTGCCCCGCCGTATCTCGCAGGAGAGGGTGAGCGCCGGGGCCGTGGACAGGACCATCGGTGTCCATGCCGAACCGGGATGGTCCTTTGGCAGGGCAAACACCGGATAATGATGATCCCGGACGAGCAGGAGGAGCATCGCCGCCGCCCGCACCGAACCCCCCTCCGGCGCCGAAACGCAGACGAGATCGCCGGGCCTGACCGGTTCAAAATAGACGTTGTCCGAGGCATTGACGGGCAGGGCAAAGCGTTCCTGCACAATTCCGACAAGAAGAAAAGAGGAAGAGCCCTGGATGAGAAGGAGGTCCTCTTCACCGGGCGTTGCGATCATACCTGATCGATCTCTTCGGACTGGCAGGACGGGCAGATCGGGTGCCGGCTCATGGAGGAGAAGCGGTATCCGCATTCACTGCATCGGTAGGCCCGCCCTTCGCCTTCCTTCACCTTTTCCTCGATCTCAACGTCCGGTCCGCCGCCTGTGGAACACATACGCGACAATGGTCGGGGATGGGATAAAAGGGTTATGCACCCCTCAGATCAGGGTGTTGAATGCCACAAGCGCCACGATCAGCAGGATGGCCGCGTGTTTCGCACCGGCCCGGACCGACCCCTCGCCCATCTTCCCGGCAACAAATCCTGAAAGCAGGCCCTGGATCACGCAGGTGTGATAGAGGAGACGGGTGAAGCTAAGCAGCGAAGTCGCCCCGATATCACCGAACGACCCCGAAATATCCCCCGAGGTCGTCCCCACCTCCTGGAGCACCGGCAGGAACTGAGAGGTGATGACGACGACGACAAAGATGAACACGAAGTAGGCGAGGTATATCACCACCAGATAGAGCGCCATCGCCGAATTCCGTTCCTGCCGCAGTATTTGTGACATATCGGCATCTTTTGCGGCGATCGTCAGGATCTCGGAGATGTTGCCGCTCATCCGGGTGGCGGTGGTGATCAGGGTGACCGAACGGGAGACGGTCGGCGTGCGCACGCGGTGCTCAAACCGGATCAGGGCGTCCTGCACATTGGCACCCCAGCTGATGTCCCGGCTGACGCGCTTGATCTCATAGGAGAGCACACCCAGGTTCGTCTTGACCAGGATACCGATCGCCTGGGCGATGGTGAGGCCGACCTGGTTGATTCCGGCCATCCTGGAGAGAAACTCCGGGATCACCTCCTCCATGTTGCGGACCTTCCGCCGCCAGACCTCAAAAAAGACGGCGTATGGGATGAGGATGATGAGGGCGGCGATGATCACATGGTCGTCCACGGTGGCGATCGTCGTCTCCACCGATGTGTAATAGGGCACGTTCAGGGAGACCATCAGCAGGTAGAGCAGGGCCACCGGCACCGTGATGAAGAAGGTGCGGCGTGCGTCGATGATGAATGCCCGGAGGGGGTTCCTGATAAAGGCCCGCGTCCCCCGGATCCGGTCATAGTGGGCGAGCTGCTTGAAGAGGGCGTCCTCACCCTCCCGCCGGAGGAGCGGCACCTCCTGGAAGGTCTCGAGCACCTTTGTGCGGGTATAGCGCTCGGCACCCTCCTCCTTGATCGAGATGAGGTCGATGAACAGGATCATGATCATCGATCCGATCGGGATCAGGGCATAGGCGAGCACCGAGAGCTGGAATACCGCCCCGGTGCCCAGGAGGCCCATCACCACCATCACGATGACCAGAAAGAGCGGTCCGGCGACAAAAACCGTCACATAGGCCTCACCGACAAACTCCAGCGTGCTGATGAACTGTTTCTGTTCAAACCTCGCCTCGTCCTGGAAGAGTCTGACGCGGTTTGCCAGAAACTCGGACATGTTCCCACCGCTCTCGATGATCGAAAGCAGGTCTTCAAGGAACTCCTTCAGCTTTGCCGAGGGCGTGGTCTCGGAAAGGTGTTTGATGGCAGAGATCACATCGTAGCCGAAATAATCGGCGTCCCGCACCACCTGCCGGAATTCAAGGGCCGATTCCCCATATATCCCGGCATTGTCTGAGAGTGACCGGAAGATCTCGATGACCTCCGCCCCACCCCGTCGCATCGCATAGATGTAGGAGACGGCATTGTGGATGGAGAGGTTGATCTTCGTCGCCCGGTTGCCCTTCTCGATCGCCGGATACTTCAGGGTCAGGGCGTAGGAGATGAGACCGGCGAGCAGCGCCGGAATCATAAAGGAGAGAAGGCGGACGGCGTACCAGAGGGGAGTGCCCCCTTCGGGAACGGGAATCGTCACCGGGAGCAGGTTGACGATATGGATGCTGCCGGGTTCGATCCGGATCAATCCCGAGATGAGGTACCCCAGGACGCCGAAGAAAAGGGCAAATAAAACCGATATCAGAACGGCCCTGGCCACATAGGCCTCGGCCGTCATGCCAAGGCGCGCCGAGATGAGGTCCTGACGGAGGTTGCTGTACTGGATGGGATCGCGGCCGACGATCCACTCCACAAAACGCCTGTATGCCCCTTTCTTCCCGCGCTCGATCATAGAAACAGTCCTGAGAGACTCTCAAGGGCGTCCATCACGGAGTCGCGGTTGATTGCATAGGCATGGAAGATCCGCGATACATCCCGGTAATCGGTGATCCCCTGCGCCTTCATCGCCTCAAGGATCCGTATCCGTTCCTGGATCTCGTCGGCAAGCTGTGCCGCCGTCCATCCCCGCAACTCCATGATCCGTCCATAGACGAGGGAGCGTCCCGAATATCGCATCTCGTCGCTGACCGGGTCATAGCTGAAGACGGTGTTGACCTGAAGGTTGCCGGTGCCGGGGTCGACCCCGACGATCTCGACAATCTCCTGGCAGCGGCGGACCCGTTCGGTGCCGCGGTAGGTGAGGGCCTGAATGCTGACGATATCGAGGGCCTGCACCATGTTTCTCGGCACATTCAGGGGTTCGTTCTCAAGACGGTGAATAGCGGCATCGACACTGCCGGCGTGCATCGTCGAAAAGGTGGTATGGCCCGTATTCATTGCCTGGAACAGGGTCTGGGCCTCCTCTCCCCTCACCTCACCCACAAGGATGAACTCGGGCCGCTGACGCATCGCCGCCTTCAGGAGGTCGAACATCGATATCGAGGTGCTCGTCTCGCCGGCAACCGTATCACGGGTCACCGAGGCCACCCAGTTCTCATGGAAGAGGGTAATCTCTCTGGTGTCCTCGATGGAGACGACCTTGGCCAGGGGCGGGATGAAGAGCGAGACGGCATTGAGCGAGGTGGTCTTTCCGCTTGCCGTCCCCCCGATGAAGAGGAGGCTCTTGTTGTTCTCGATCGCCATCCAGAAATAGGCGAGTTCCTCTGAAGAAAAGGTGCCCAGGTCCAGCAGCTCCACAGGCGTGAAGGGTTCGGCGCGGAACTTCCGGATGGTAAAAGAGGTGCCGCGTGTCGAGACCTCCTTGCCGAAGGTCAGCTGCAGGCGCGAACCGTCCGGGAGAGTGGCATCCACGACCGGCGTCCCGATCGAGACATGTTTTCCCGAGCGCTGGGCGAGGGAGATGCCGAGGGAGTTCAGCTCCTCCTCTGAAAAGCGGATGTTCGTCCGGATATTTTTGTGATACCGGTGATACAGAAAAATGGGGATATCACTCCCATCACAGGAGATATCCTCGATATTGGTGTCTTTCATCAGCCCATGCAGACGGGACCAGCCGAGGAAGTTGCGGAGGATGTAGTATTCGACCTTTCGGCGGGCCATGGTATCGAGCACGATGCCGTATTCCCGGATCTGTGCGTCCATCCGGTCGAGCAGGACCGATCGCCTCTGCTGCTTCATCTCGTCATCTGAGAGGATCAGGGTATCCCTGAGGTCCTCGTACATCCGTTCCAGGAGTTCGTACTCAAAGGCCGAGAGGGCGGGTTCGATCAGGTGATATTCGTTCTGACCGGTCCGCCGGTCACGGAGAATACGCACCAGTGAACGCCCCTGTTCCACCCAGTACTCATCGATCAGATCAAAATCATCAGGAATCTCGGCATCGACGAGAGAGGGCTCGGTTTCGGGATTATACTCCTCGAAAACCCTGTGTTGCTCTGTTTTCTTCCCGGGAAAAGGCAGGTTCATGGGGGGAGATCTCCTGATCAAGGATGGATCTGGTATGGTCTTTAATGATTATGTTCCTGTGCAGTGGAAGAGGAGCAGGCATGATCCACGCCATCTGCCGCCCTTACCCAGAAATATCGTCCATTCTCCGGTTTATCCCCATACAGGCACAACCCCGATCTGCTACCCTTTTATAGAAGGGTAACGATCTATCAGGTTACAGCATGGAGGACACACCAGACAGAAGAATACCGACCGGCATCGCCTCCCTTGACCCGGTGCTGGACGGCGGCGTCCCCCCGGGATCGGTGATTCTTCTACTCGGCGATATCGGGGCCGGAAACACCGATTTCGTCCGGAGTTCAGCAATATTCGCGGCAAAAAAGAAGAGAGAGAGCGAAACAGAGCAGGAAGGTGAGATCCTCTATATCACCATCACCAGGATCCGGGACGACATCCTGGATGAGGCGGCAAAATCGGTGAGCGCCGATCTCTACACCGCCATGGAGACCGGCGTGCGGTTCGAGGACCTCTCCGAACTCTACTTCGATGCAAGCGTGGTCCCGGTGGAATGGTATTCGACCACCGACATTCTGTCCAGGATGCAGAACAGCGCCCGCAGGGAGGACCTCCTGGGAGAGTTCGCTGCCCTCCTCTCCAGAACGACGCCGGCAAGCATCATATATGTCGATTCTCTCACCGATCTGGCAGCTCAGGCCAACACACCGGAGGAATGGCGGGAACTCACCGCCCTGCTCCGCGGCATCCAGCGCGTCTCCAAGGTCTGGGGCTCGGTGGTCTACCTCCCCCTCACCCGCGGTGTCCTCCCTCCGAACCGTGAACTCGAGATCCAGGACATTACCGATGCCGTGGTGCTCTTCCGGTGGGAGGAAACACAGGGGATGCGCCGTCAGCGGACGATGTACTTCCAGAAGTTCAGGGGAGTGATGCCCAACCTTGAAGAGCGCGATCTCGTGAAGTTTGCCGTGAAGATCACGTCCGGAGGCGGATTTGAGGTCTCCAATATCAGGGTGGTCATATGACAGGTGATCTGGATGAACGGGTGCAGTTCGGGATCGAAGGACTCGACGCCATGCTGGGCGGCGGTCTGCTGCACCGGAGCATATGCGCCATTGTGGGCACATACGGCACCGGCAAGACGACGTTTGCCCTCCAGTTTGTCTATGAGGGACTTGCCCGGGGAGAGAAGGCGATCTTCATCTCCCTCGACGAACGGGCGGAGATGATCCACGACGATATCAGGCGGAAGGGATGGGATCTCGACGGGTATCTGGGCACCTCCCTCTATGTGGTCAAACTCGACCCCACCGACTTTACCGTCGCCATCAACCAGATCAGGGACGAACTCCCCAGACTGATCCGGAATGTCGGTGCAACGCGGGTGGTGATCGATCCGATCTCCCTCTTTGAGGGGATCTTCACCGACGATGCAAAACGCCGGCAGGAACTCTACAGGTTCGTTGAGATGATGCGAGACGAGTCATGCACCCTCCTTCTCACCTCTGAAACCCTCCAGAACAACCCCTATGCAAGCAAATATTCGCTGGTCGAGTATATGGTCGATACCGTCATCCTCCTCCGCTATATCCGCCCTTCCGACCTTTCCGAGGTCCATCCGGCGGCAGAAGTGGTGAAAATGCGAGGATCGAATCATTCCCGGGAGATCAAGCCCTACGAGATCCTCAAGGACCGGGTGCAGGTCTATTCGGAGGCGAACGTCTTTTAAAAAAAGTATCAGAGGACGATGCCGGCGAGGTCCAGCAGCACCAGCAGCACAACCCCGATGACACCGCCAAGGGCGCAGATAATCACCGTCGAGAGCGAGATCGGGAGATCGGTCCCGCCTATGGCGCTCATCACACCGAAATGGTTGATGAGGAAGAGCAGGACCAGTCCGACGACGGCATTGATAATCAGGGTCGTGGCCTGTTTGAGGAAATAATAGAGGACCCCGATCGCGGCAATCACGATTGCAATGGTAATTATGGTCTCTATCATCCTATTTACCAATGATATGCTGGCTATTTAATCTTACGCGGGGCAGCACGGCGGTTCCGACGATCCGCTCATCCCGGTCGATCGCCGCCACGCTGGAGAGGAGATCGAAGACATTGCCGGCGAACATCGCGCTCCGGACCGGCGTCTCGAACTCGCCGTCGGCGACCCAGGAGGCGTTGGAGAGTTCCACCGAGAAATCACCGGTGATCGGGTTCGCCGTATGCGCCCCGATGAGGTCGTGGACATAGACGGCGGGGTCGTCGTCCACCGTGTCGCGCCGCCCGTCGATGACGAGGGTGTGGATCCCGATCGAGGGTGCGCCGCCCGGACCGCCCCGCACCGCCGAACCGCTGCTCTCCTGACCGTAGCGGTATGCCGTCCGCAGGTCGTAGGCATATGCCTCCAGCACGCCGCCGTCGAAGAAGGTGATCCGGCGGGCCGGGACGCCTTCGGCGTCGAAGCGGGTGCTTCCCGGCGCTTTTCTGGAAGGATCGTCCATGATCGAGAGGTTCTCGCCGATGCACTCCTCGCCGAGTTTTCCTGCAAGCCACGAGCGTCCGGCATGGACGTTCCTGCCCGAGAGTGCGGGCTCGAGGACGTGACTCAGGAGCTGGGTGAGGGCGACAGGGGAGAGCACGAGGTCATAGTTGCCGCTCTCGATCTCCTCTCCGACCGCCCCGTGTTCGGCGAAGAAGGCGGCACGTTCGCCGGTGCGCCTGGGGTCGATCTCGAGATAGGGGGAGGCATCGAACTCATACCCGGTGGAGCGTTCGTTGATGCACTCGATCGAACACCCGACGCTCGTGCGTTCCTGTTCATAGAGCACACCCGAGGTATTGGCGATGCGGATGCGGCTCTGTGAGGCCGAGGCCGAACCACCGGTAACGGCGGCGTCATGCTCCCCTGCCCCCTCGAGCATCTCTTCGAGCACATTTCTGGCCCAGGCGGGATCAAGGGCGACGCGGGGATCCCGGATGGGTGGAACCGGCGGGAGGGCGGCGGGAGAGGGCAGACCCCCCCATTCCTGGGGGTGGGCAAGACGGGCGCTGGCGCACGCCGCATCCAGGCAGGCCCGCCAGTCCCGGGGGCTGCCGGTGCTGGAGACGCCGATCCGCCCTCCGGCGATCACCCTGATGCCGATACCAAAGCCCTTCGATCCGCTCGCCGTTTCAACATGGGTGCGTTTCAGGTCTGCAGAGACCGACTCGGCCTCCGAGATATAGACCTCCACCTCGTCGGCCTGTTTCTCCCCCGCACGGAGGATCTCCTCAATCAGATCCATTGCCACCCACCATCGCATCTTCGAGGAAGATATGGGGCGAACCGTCGCTCACCGGGACGCTCTGTCCCCCCTTACCGCAGTATCCCTCATGCATTCTCCGGTCGTCGCCGACCAGGGTGATCGCATGGAGGGTGCTCAGGATATCGCCGGAGAGCGATACATCCCGCACCATCTGTCCGATCTCTCCATCCTCAATGATATATCCGTATTCGGCATTGAACTGGAAGACCCCGCGGCCGGGATCGACCTGTCCTCCCCTGGAGCCCTTCAGCAGGATGCCGCTCCGGCATTCGGCCAGTATCTCATCGTACGAGGAGTCACCCTCCTCGATGTAGGTGTTGGACATCCGCACCAGGGGCTGATCTCCGGCGGACGCCCGTGCATGCCCGGCGGCGCCGTTCCCGACGGCCGCAAGCGTCTGACGGGTGTGCATGAAGGCATTGACCCGTCCGGCACGGATCAGTTCGGTCCGGCTGACGGCGACGCCCTCGGCGTCCACCGGTTCGAACCCGAACTCGGGGAGGGAGGGATCGTCGACAATCGTCAGCACCTGACTGCCGATCGCCTCGCCGGTCCGACCGGCGAGCACCGAGTTCCCCTCCCGGATCAGGTCCCCCTCGCTCGCATGCCCGACCGCCTCATGGGCGAACACGCCGGCGAGTTCGGGGTCGAGGACCGCCCGCATCCGCCCCCCTTTCGCTGCACGGGCGTCGAGCAGGGCGATGGCGGTCTGTGCCGCCCGCTCCCCGAGGTCCTGGCGGTGGCGGAGGTTGAGCCCCCGGATGGTGTAATGGCTCTCCCGCCCCATCTGCATCTCGCCGTTCCGTGCGGCAACGGCGAGCACCGAGAAGCCGCATCGCGGGATCGCATAGGTATACTCGATCCCCGACGAGTCGCAGAACCGCACCTCTTCGATCGATTCCGCATACCGGGCGCGGGTGTTCACAATCTCCGGCAGATGGGCCGCCTCCTCGATTCCCGCAAGCAGGGCCGTCTTCTCCTCGAGAGAGACGTCCAGGGGATCTTCACCGACACCGGGCAGCGGCAGGATGCCCCGCGGCGCATCGGCAAGGTCCACCGGGTCGTCGGTGATCAGGGCAAGGGAGAGGGCCTCACGCACCAGCGGTTCTGGGAGTGCGGCAGGGTCGAGGTTCTCCATCGTGAGAATGCCCCACCCCTTCGGGCCAAGCACGCGGACGACCGCGTGGTCATAAAACGAGGTGCCCGCCGACTCGACGACACCGTTGTCGATATCGACATGGGTCGCCGAGCCTCGGACATGACGTATATCATAGTAGCGCACGGTGTCCATGCTCTACGCCGCCATATGGGTGCCGCCGCCGATGCCCGATGACGGATCGAGCGCCTTCACCGGTTCAGCGGCAAGTTTCTTCAGTTTGTCCAGGAAGACCTCGCGGTTCTGCGGCACCAGCGCCACCTCGAGCACCTCCTCTATGTGTCCGACCGGGACGATCTCCACCATCGACTGGTAGCGGTCCTCGATCAGCACGTCACCGGCGTTCGCCTTCGGGATGATCACCGTCTTGATCCCGGCCTTTGCGGCCGCCTCGATCTTGTAGGTGACACCCCCGATGGGCAGCACATCGCCGCGGACCGAGAGCGAACCGGTCATGGCCACGTCCTGCTTTACCGGGATCCCCTCGATCGCCGAGATGACGGCGGTCGCCACCGAGATGGAGGCCGAGTCCCCCTCCACCCCGCTGTAGGTGCCGATGAACTGGACGTGGACGTCCATGTTCCTGATGTCCTTGCCGGTGAACTTCTTCAGGATCGCCGAGACGTTCTGGATCGATTCCTTGGCGATCTCCTTCAGGAGACCGGTGGCGATCACCGAACCATTCGCCGCCTGTGAAGGGGTGACCTCGGCGACGATCGGAAGGATCGAACCGGAGTCCGAACCCATCACCGCAAGCCCGTTCACCCGACCGACCTGTGTTCCGGTCACGACGGAGAGGTCGTAGTCGCGTATCCGCCCGATATATTCGTCAGAGATCTGCTGCTCGATCGAACGTGCCGAGGTCTTCGCCTTCAGGACGTGCTCGGCCGTGGTCATCTCGGCGCCCTCCTGCCGGGCGATGTCGCCGGCCACACGGATCAGCCCGCCCATGTCACGGAGCTTCAGGGTGAGGTGGCCCTTGCGGTTGGAGCGGCGCTGCCCTTCACGGATCACCTCTTCTATCGCCGTCCGGTCGAAGTGCGGGATCTTCCCGTCGTTCTTGATCTCCTGGGCGATGAACCGCACAAACTTCTTGCGGTTCTCCGGCGTGTCCGGCATGGTGTCCTGCATGTAGACCTCATACCCGTATCCCCGGATACGCGACCGCAGGGCCGGGTGCATCCCCTGCATCGCATCCATGTTCCCGGCCGCCACCATGATAAAGCGGCAGGGGACGTCCTCGGTCCGGACCATGGCACCGCTCGAGCGCTCGGACTGCCCGGTGATCGGGAACTCGCCCTCCTGCAGGGCGGTCAGCAGGTTCTGCTGCGAGTGGGGGGTGAGGGTGTTGATCTCGTCGATGAAGAGCACACCGCCGTTTGAACGGTGGATCGCACCCGCCTCCACGCGGTCGTGGGCGGGGGTCTCCAGTCCGCCGGACTGGAAGGGGTCGTGCCTGACATCGCCGAGGAGCGCCCCGGCATGCGAACCCGTGCCGTCGATGAAGGGTGCGACGGCGTCGGGTTCATTGGAGACGAGCAACTTCGGGATCATCGCCTCCTCCCGCGGCCGGGCGTACTGCAGGGCCATGAAGATGAAGGCGGCGGCGATGATGCCCATCAGCCACTGCCCGGTGATGAGGGCGTAGCCGATGATGCCGAAGACGAGCAGCAGCATCAGCGTGTTTCTCATCTGTTTGCGCTTGGCCGCCTCGGCCTTGTGAGCGGCCACAATCTGCTTGCCCCTGCCTGCGGCCACCGTCCTGATTATCGGATTGTTCGAGTCCTCGAGATTGGGATAGACGAGGATGTCCTTGAGTTCCTCTTTCGGGAGAAGCTCGGCCATCGCCTTTGCCAGCATCGACTTCCCGGTGCCCGGGTTGCCGATCATCATCACGTGCCGGCGCTGGGTGGCGGCCTTCCTGATCACCTCCACGGCGTTTTCCTGACCGATCACCTGATCGATCAGTTTGGGGGGGACGGTGATCTCGGACGAACTCGAGATCTCGTATCCCTGGAGGACATCTTCCTCGGATTTTTTCTCAAGGATGTTGGATACAGTTTCTGCCATTATCGGTGCAACCTCGTTTGGGCAATGATACTTAAATACTATTTTCATGATAGTTTAAGTAGTTTCAGCTGGAGGAAACAACGAAAATGAAGGTCGTATGCACGGAAAAATCCCAGATACTCGGCGTTCGGATCGCCGACGAACTCGGGGTGCCGGTGGCCGACACCCGCTTTTCACAATTCCCTGACGGAGAACTCTACCTGCAGGTGACCGGATCGCTCGACGACGAGACGATCATCGTCGGAAGCGTCACCGACAACAATGCCCTGATCCAGCTGATGCTCCTCATCGATGCCTGCGAAACGACCACGAACACCCTGGTCATCCCCTATCTCGGCTATGCCCGGCAGGACAAGAAGTTCAGGGAGGGCGAACCCCTGAGTGCCCGCGTGGCGGCCAGGGCACTGTCCAGAGGCGTTTCAGACATCATCACCGTGAACATCCACGAACCGGAGATCGCCCGCTATTTCGACGCCCCGGCACACGATCTTTCGCTTGCGGCAGAGGTCGGCACCTATATCGGGGAGCAGGGGCTGTCCGATCCCCTGATCCTCGCCCCGGACGCCGGAGCAGCGGAGTTTGCCGGAGAGATCGCCGCTGTCGGGGGATGGCATGCCGATTACCTGAAAAAGACGCGGCTCTCCGGTGAGGAGGTCAGGATGGAGCCCAAGAGTTTTGAGGTGAGGGGACGGGAGGTGGTGATCGTCGACGACATCATCTCCACCGGCGGGACACTTGCCACGGCGACGGGAATGCTCTATGAACAGGGGGCGGCGGCAGTCCATGCCGCCTGCGTCCACGGTGTCTTCACCGGCGGCGCCTATGTCCGCCTCAGGGCGGCGGGCGTGAAGAGCCTCGTCTGCTCGGACACGATCGAGCGGGCGTGCTCATCGATCTCGGCGGCACGGACGATCGCCGCCGCACTCAGGAAATGCTCGTAATCGACGGCTCTTACGGGGAAGGAGGCGGCCAGGTGGTCAGGACGGCCGTTGCCATCGCTGCCCTGACCGGTACACCCATAGAGATCGAGCGGATCCGTGCCGGGCGGGACCGTCCCGGGCTTGCGGCCCAGCACTGCACGGCGGTGCGGGCGGTGGCCCTTGCCTGCGGTGCGGAGATGATGGGATGCTCCACCGGCAGCGGCACCCTCACCTTCCGGCCCGGCGAGATCGGGCGGACGGAGATCGTGCTGGATATCGGGACGGCCGGGAGCATCCCGCTCGTGCTGCAGGCATGGCTGCCGGTGGCACTGGTGCAGGGGGGCAGGATCACCCTCACCGGCGGGACCGAGGTGCAGCGGAGCCCGACGATCGACTACATCATCCATGTGCTGCTGCCGGTGCTCACAGGTCATGGCGCCGCCATCGATATCGAGGTGCGGGGCCGCGGCTACTACCCTCAGGGAGGGGGCGAGGTGCAGGTGACGGCGGAGGCGTCGACGATCGCACCCCTGGACCTCTCCGGTCTGCCCGACACTCGCGGCATCCTCTCCTGCTCGCAGAACCTGCCCGAACATGTGGCCGAACGGCAGGCCCGGGCGGCGGCGGCATGCCTGCCCGGCTATGAGGCGACGATCGAGCGGCGGGAGGGGAGGAGCACCGGCACATCGGTGACGGTCTGGAACCGGGCGAAGGGGGCGTGTGCCCTCGGGCGAAGGGGGCTTCCCGCCGAGCAGGTCGGCCGTATGGCGGCAGAAGAACTGCGGGCCGCCCTGAACACTCCGGGAGAGACCGACATCCACCTCGCCGATCAGCTCCTGGTCTACCTCGCCCTCTCGGGCGGGCGCTACTCTGCACCGGCCGCCTCAAGCCACGCCCTGACGGCCTGCCACCTCCTGGAACGGTTCGGGCTTTCCGTCCGGATCGAGAAGGGCACGCCGGCGGTGTTCTCGGCATGAAGGCGGTGCTGGACGCAACGGCCTTTTTTGTGGAGCGCCCCCTGAAGGGCGACCTTTTTACGACCCCTGAGGTCGTGTCCGAACTCGTCGACCTGCGTGCAAAGTGCCGTTTCGAGGCCCTCCTCGCCACAGGGCTGATCGTGAGCGAACCCTCCCCCGAGGCCCTCTCGGAGGCCAGGGTGGCGGCCGACGAGAGCGGGGATATCGGGGTGCTCTCAGAGACCGACCTCTCGGTGATCGCCCTGGCACACGAGATCGGGGCGGTCATCTACACCGACGACTTCGCCCTCCAGAACGCCGCCCTCCGCCTTGGGATCAGGATCGAACCGATCCAGCAGAGGCGGGCCAGAAAGGTGCGCTGGAAATTCCGCTGCACCGGATGCGGCCGCTATCTCGATCACGACGGCGAGTGCCCGGTCTGCGGGGCGGCGGTCCGGCGGACGAGGCGTTAGAATAATGGGCGTTGTTCCAATCGCGAATGATCTCAGTGGAGGGGGTCCGGGAGGGGTGCTCCCCTCCCGGTCAAGGGCATCGTCCCTCACGATCCGTTTTCATGGTACCGGCGTATGATCCCGGCAGTAGTCTTTCAACAGCAATCGAACGAGAAACAGAGGCACCCGCAATCGCCAAACCCTTATATACAGCGTCGGGCAGACCACTCTCTATGACGTCCCTCGACGACCTCATCGGCAAGGCGCGGATGCTCCTCTCTGACGGTCACAGTCCGGAGCAGATATCAGACGAACTCTCCCTCTCCATGGAGACGGTGACCTGGCTCCTCACCCAGCATGGAGGGGCCGAGGCGCCCAAGGATGTGCATATCGACTGGACGGCCGTGAGCAGCGATGCCGGGATGCTCGATCTGACCGCATCGATGATGATCCGGCGCTACGAGATCGCCGTCACGGACGGGCAGGGTCTCCTGAACCCCGAAGAGGCAGGGTTCGAAACCGTCGTCGGGATATCCTTCTCCGGGGTGCCGATGGCGACCATGATCGCCCAGGGGACGGACTCACGCCTTGCAATCTACCACCCGGCAAAACACAACCCGGCCAAGAACAAGGTAGGCTCGATATCCGGGAGTTTTGCACCGGTCACCGGGCGCCAGTGCGTCATCGTGGACGACGTGATCACCACCGGCAAGACGCTCCACGAGGTCGTCGATTACCTGCGCTCGCACGGGGCGCGGCCCGTCGCAATCTGGGTGCTCTTCGACAAACGCGGCATCCGATCGGTCGAGGGTGTGCCGGTCTTCTCACTCTATAATATATCCAGGATCGACTGATCCTCACTTCCCTTTTTTCTGTCCGATCGCCGTCACCACACCATGGCAGCGGCAGGCCGTGCCAACGACCATCTGCTCCTCTCTGCCGGACCGGGCCAGCAGGTCGATAACGTCCCGGCCCCTGAGTGCGCCGATGCCGGGGGCACACTGGACGCTCTCCAGGACCACAGCGCCGGGGACCGACTCCCTGAGCACCTGGAAGAGGGGTTCGTGACGGCGTCCGCTCACCGGGCAGACGGGCGGGACCGCACAGGAGGGGAGGCACCGCCCCTCCCTGTTGTACGAAACAACCGCGCTTCCCTCCCCGAAGGAGACGACAAGGTCAGGCGGGATCCCTGCCTGCAGGCGATCCACACCATCGGCCTCCACCGCCATCCCACCCCATTCCATGGCCAGTGCCGCACACACATGGATGGGTGCGGTCGGGAAGATATGGAGCGGACCTCCGGAGAGGATCACCTCCAGGGCCTCACCGATCCCCCCTTCGATCACCTCCACCCCGCCGCCGATCCTTCCAGCCGGGCAGTCGGGGTCAGGATCGATGACCAGACAGCGGTGACCGTTTTCCCGCGCATACCGGGCGCATCTCACCCCATAGGCGCCGCCCCCGATGACAAGAGAGAGGGGAGGGGTCATTCGAGCACCGTCACCCCGCTCACCACGGACGGCACGACCCTCTTCACTGTCTCCGGGTGTCCACCGGGCGGGGTAACGGTGATCTCAAAGGTCTCCCCGGGGGCGACTGGACGGGGGAAGACCGCCAGGATCTCAAACGCCTCGCCAGATTCGAGGGCATCGTCCTCGTCAGCGCTCTGGAACGGCGGACGGTCCAGGCGGCCGGTGATCGCCCAGTACGGGGGAGCGTCGCCCTCCGTGCCCCGCGGCAGATCCACCGCCCCCTCGCGGTCAGAGAACACGAACCCTGTCCGGTCCAGATCCACCCCTCCCATATCCCCGAGTAAGAGACGGATTGTGAACGAGACCGACCCCAGGGCGGTCGGGTCGTCAGGGGCCGGATACCCCTCCACCGTACCATCGATCTCGATCAGGGCGCCGGTCTCCTCCATTGCCGAATAGACCATCCCCGAGGGTTCACCGCCCCCGCCCCCCAGGATATGCCCGGCCAGCGTGAAGAGCAGTCCGGCGATCAGGATCAGGATCCCCCATTCAAGGGCGGTGAAACCAAGAACACGCCTCATCGATCTCCTGTGAGCACCCGGCGCAAAAAGCCCTTCCGAATTGAGCATCAGAACCCCCAGAACACCGGGGCGACGGCGATGGAGCGGGCGCCACCGAATCGCATATATAGAAGTTCTAATCCATATTAATGAGATATCGGAGGATTATTTACATGCTTGGTGGACAGCCAGTCGTAGTTTTACGGGATAATGTGGAGCGTACAAAGGGGCATGAGGCCCAGCAGTCCAATATTCTTGCAGCGAAGGCGATCGCCTCCGCTGTCCGGACAACCCTCGGGCCCCGCGGCATGGACAAGATGCTCGTCACTGGCAGCGGCGACGTCACGATAACCAACGACGGAGCGACCATCCTGCGGGAACTCTCGGTCCAGCACCCCGGCGCCAAGATGATGGTCGAGGTCGCCGAGACCCAGGACGACGAGGTCGGCGACGGCACCACCACCGCCTGCATCCTGGGCGGTGCCATGATGGAGCAGGCCGGAACGATGCTCACAAAGGAGATCCACCCGACCATCATCGCCGAGGGATACCGGATGGGCATGGAGAAGGCCCTGGAGATCCTCACGGACCTCACCATCACCGTCACCCCCGCGGACCGTGACATCCTGGTCCAGATCGCCTCCACCTCGATGACCGGCAAGTCGATCGAGTCCGTAAAGGAGAAGGTCGCCGGGATCATCGTCGATGCGGTCAGCGGCATCGCCGAGGAGAAGAAGGGTCAGCTCATCATCAACGAGGACGATGTGATGGTCACCAAGGAGGTCGGCGAGACGATGGACGACGCCGAACTCGTCAAGGGTGTCGTGATCAACAAAAAGCGCGTCGCCGACGGCATGCCCCGCCGGGTGGAGAACGCCAGGATCGCACTCATCGCCCAGCCCCTCGAGATCACCAAGACCCAGGTGAAGTCGAAGATCAAGATCTCGGAGAGCGAGCAGCTCACCGCCTTCGGCGAACAGGAGCGCGAGAGCCTGAAGAAACTTGCCGAGACGATCCGCGACGCCGGCGCCAACGTGGTGCTCTGCCAGAAGGGCATCGCCGACGCCGTCCAGTATTACCTGGCCAAGTTCGGCATTTTCGCCGTCGAGGACGTCAAGGAGAATGACCTGAAGTTCACGGCCAAGGCCGTCGGCAGCGTGATCGTGAACAAGGTCCAGGAACTCTCCCCCGAGATGATCGGCACCGCCGGTTACGTGGAACAGATCGAGGACACAGAGCTCGTCAAGATCGCCGAGTGCCCGAACCCGAAGGCGGTCACCATCCTCCTCCGCGGCTCCACGCAGCACCTCATCGACGAACTGGAGCGCGCTGTCGAGGATGCACGCCGGGTGGTGCAGGACGCCCTCGAGGACGGCACCTTTGTGGTCGGCGGCGGATCAGTCGAGACCGAGATCCTCCTCAAGGTGCGTGACTATGCATCGACCGTCGGCGGACGGACGCAGATCGCCCTCGAGGCCTTCTCAAACGTCTTCGAGGAGATCCCCAAGACGCTGGCAGAGAACTCCGGCTTCGACCCGATCGACAAGATCGTCGCCCTCAAGCAGGCCCATGCAAACGGCGAGAAGTTCGCCGGGCTGAACGTCTACACCGGCGAGATCATCGACATGAAGGCCGAGCGCGTCTTTGAACCCGCCCGGGTGAAGAAGCAGGCGATCATGTCGGCCGCCGAGATGGCAAGCATGCTCATCCGCGTCGACGATATGTTCGTCACCGTCAAGAGAGAAGGTGGAGCAGGTCCGGTCGCCTGAACCGGACTTTACTCACCCACCAGCTATTTTTTCAAACCCTCAGCCGCGAGAGCAGGTCGAGATGACCTCGGCCTCATCGGTGCGGATCGGATCGTCCTGCGCCACGGGGTTTCCCCCGACAAAGACGATCATCGTGTCCGGGTTCATGCCGAGCGAGAGGAGGGCGGTCTCCCAGGTGTCGCCGTCCCGCCCGTGATAGGTGAGCACGATCCCCTCCCGCGGAAAACGGAGCGTGCATTCAAATGATGGTCCCATATTCCTCAGATACACTCCGCCCCCCATCCGCATAACCGCTTCCCTACGCCCGCAGGAACTGCCAGATGGCAAAGGCGAACTCGAGGGCGATCAGGATGATGATGATCCATTCCAGAAAATAGGAGTGCTGGATCCGCACCTCGTCAGAGAGCATCGAGTAGTTGTCCCTGAGCACATTGATCCGCCGGGTCACGCTCTCGCTCCACTCGCGGCTCCGGAGCTCCCGGAGGGCGGTGGCATACACCTTTGCGTAATAGACGTCCTCGGTCACCTTGATCAGGTTGTTCACCTCCTCGATCACCTCCGAGAGTCCGGCATACGTCTCCATGATCTCGGTCATGATCACGTGGTAGCGGCGCATCCTGAGAAATCGGGGCAGGCGATCGGCCTGATCGATGTCGTCGTACATCTTCTCCACCCTCCGGACCAGCTCCCGGTCATAATACCGGAGTTCGAAGATCTGAACGATCGCATACTCGATCAGGTCCAGGATATCGGTCTGCGGTTCAGGGCTTGCGACGAGGGCGCTCCCCCAGGAGATGATCACCCGGTCATCGACGGCATAGCTGAGGGTGTTTCGGGTGATCTCCTCGTGCATCTTCGATGAAAGGGGGGTGCGGTCACCGATGAGCAGGGGAGCGGGATCGATTGGTTCGTCCATGCGGTCTGAGACATAGATGGTATAATCCTCAAAAAATCCGGAATCGATCTCGATATCAGGAAGATGCGGCCTGAAGATCTCTTTTGTCCTGCTGACATACTCCTCAAAATGCGGATCAAGCCCTTCCTGCTCGGAAAAAAGAAGGGCAACTTCTTGCAGTTCGGATTCGATTTCCAGGCCGAAACAGAGACTGATCGCACCCACATCAAACACCCTGACCGTCACCGAGAAGTCATAGGAACGTCCGTCCTTGTGAATCGAGAACGGGTCCATCCTGACCTGGATCGGCGGGTCCTCCATCATGATCGACTTCGGTTTGACCCGGAGAAACCGGGGGCGAGACGTGGGATAGGTGGCGGCAAGGCGCCTCTCAAGAAGATCAAGAGAAATTTCTCTGCCGACATCGTAGATGCGATAGAACCTGATGGCGAACATGATTGTGCTCCTCCCCCTCTCCGGGGAATTGGTGTTCTCAAAACGAAGAAGGGCGTTTTAGGAGATAAGTACGATCTCCCTGCCACCCCCACCGCAGAACGATTCTAAAACGGGATACTCATTTAAATGCACGAAGAGAATAAAGCCTGATTACGCCCCGATACAGGAGGGAAAAGGCCAATCATGATCGGTATTGCTGCCGTCACCGTGCTGCTGGCATTTGCGTTCACCTTTACCAACGGCTTTCAGGATGCGAGTTCGGTGGCCGCAACCCTCATCGCCTCCCGTTCAGCGACACCGAAGCAGGGGATCATCATGGTGGCCTCGATGGCATTTCTCGGCGCCGTCATGGGGGGGAGCGCCGTCGCCTTCACCCTCTCCGGCCTGATCACCATCGATTCGGGCGTCCAGACGGTTTTCGTGCTGCTGGCGGCGATCACCGGCGCCACCGCCTGGAACCTGCTGACCTGGCGCTACGGCCTCCCCTCGTCGTCGACGCACGCCCTGATCGGCGGACTGATCGGCGCCGCCATCGCCGCTGCAGGGATAGACAGCGTCTTCTGGGGGGTTACCGAACTCACGGAGATGCATGAGATGGCAGGGGTTGTCAAGATCCTCTTCTTCTTCGTGGCATCGGTGGGGATCGGGTTTGCCGGGAGCTACCTGATGCACCGCACGACGTCCCTGCTCCTCCGGAACGCCGATCGTTCTGCCAACAGGACGATTGTGCGCCTGAACTGGGCCGCCGCCTCGATCATGGCCTTTTCCAACGGTGCAAACGACTCGCAGAAGCAGCTTGGCATCATCGCACTCGTGCTCTTCGCCGCCGGTCAGTCGGCCACCCTGGATGTACCACTCTGGGCGCGGCTGGGGTGTGCAGTGCTGCTTGCCGCCGGCACCCTGGGCGGCGGGTGGCGGATCATGAAGACCCTCGGCAGGAGAATTTTTGAGATCGAACCCATCCACTCCTTTGACTCACAGGTCTTTTCAGGGGCCTCCATCGCCCTCTCCACCCTCGCCGGAGCACCGGTCTCCTCGACCCATGTCATCACCACATCGGTGATCGGGGTGGGGGCGGCGGAGAACCCGAAGAAGGTGCACTGGCCGGTGGGACGGGAGATCATCGCCGCCATGGTGGTGACGATACCGGTGACGATGGCAATCGGTGCGGCGGTATATCTCGGCATTTCGCCGTTTACAGGGATGTGATCCGATGGACAGGAGAGAGGGAACAGAGGAGAGAAAAAAGCGGCAGGGGATCTTTGCATCGATCTTCCCGCGTGAACATGATTTCGAGCGAATGCTCGCGGATCAGGCGGAACGAACGCTTGAAGGGGTGCAGACGCTGGCGAACTGGCTGGAAACAGAACCCCTACAGGACCCGACCATTCTCGAGGAGATCGAGGACGATGTGGACCGTCTCCGCCACGAGATGGAGGACAAACTGATCACCTCCTTCTCAACACCCTTCGACCGGCAGGACATCTACAGCCTCTCGCGGCAGATGGACTACATCCTGAACTATGCAAAGGAGACGGCGAGTGAGGCATATGCCTTCGGTGTCGAACCTGACACCCCGATCAGGGAGATGGCCGCCGCCCTTCTCCGGGGCACGGGGTGCGTCGTCAGAGGGGTGAGGGTGATGAACCACAACAACGCTGAACTCGAGGAGCAGATCAGGGAGGCACGGGTTGCATTGCACACCCTCGAGCAGGTGTATATCATGGCGATGGCCGACCTCCTGCACAGCGACGATGCAATGGCCGCACTGCGAAAACGAGAGATCTATCACCATCTCCGTGACGGCGGGAGGGCGCTGCGCAATACGGTGGACATCCTCCACCGCACGGTGGTGGGGATCGCATAGGGGACCGTCTTTCTCTCACTGCTCCCAGCAATGAAACAGGGCAGGGATGGACGAAAACCGTGCAGGTGAGGCGACAGGGCGGAGCAATTTAGCTCAACCCTCCCCTTCAACTGAGAGCACCCCTGAATCATATCCCGGCCCCTATCGTAGTGACCGGGGGAGCGGGGGGTGAAACCCCCCATCCGGTGTTTTGCAGGAAGAGCGATCCGCCCCTGACCGGGAGGGGAGACCCCTCCCGGACCCACCCCATCAATGAGATAGGGGCGGGACCGAGAAAATCGTGCAGGTGAGGGGATAGGGCGGAGCAATTCAGCTCAACCCTCCCCTTCAACTGAGAGCACCCCTGAATCATATCCCGGCCCCTATCGTAGTGACCGGGGGGAACGGGGGGTGGAACCCCCCATCCAGTGTTTTGCAGGAAGAGCGATCCGCCCCTGACCGGGAGGGGAGAACCCAATCGAACGGTGCGGGCCACACCGGATGCGTCCATTGATATCGTCCGGGCGCCCACCCTCCTGTATGGCACAGTGCAATGCATCCCATATCCTGGTGGGTTCCCAGACCGAAGCGCAGGAGATCATCGAGCGGGTCCGCTCTGGTGAGAACTTCGAGGCGCTCGCCCGTAAACACTCGAAGTGTCCGTCAGGGAAGGACGGCGGCAGCCTCGGGTGGTTCGGACGCGGTCAGATGGTCGCACCCTTCGAGAAGGCCTGCTTTGCCGGGAAAGAGGGTGATGTCGTCGGTCCGGTGAAGACCCAGTTCGGCTGGCACGTGATCCGGATCAACGGCAAAAAATAATCTTTTTTTCAGGTCGGGGAAAGGGATCAACCCTCCTGAACGCCCCGCTCCGCCGCAATACGCGCCCGCGCCCGCTCCGCGTATCCCTCATCGGAATCGATGCAGACAAAGTGACGTCCGGCCCTGAGGGCGGCGACGCCGGTGGTCCCGGAACCGGCGAAGGGGTCCAGGACGACATCGCCCCGGTAGGTGTAGAGCTGGATGCAGCGGTACGGGAGTTCGACCGGGAAGGGGGCCGGATGACCCACCTTTCGTGCCGATTCGGTGGGGAATGTCCAGACACTCTTCGTCCATTCCAGGAATTCGTCCCTCTTGATGGTGTCCTCACGCCCCTGTTTCGGCCGTTTATAGGTGCCCCTGGAGAAGACCAGGATATATTCATGGACGTCCCGAAGGGTGGGGTTCGAGGCGGAGCACCAGCTCCCCCATGCAGTCGATACGCCGGCGCCCGAGGCCTTGTTCCAGATGATCTCCCCGCGCATCAGGAATCCGATCTCCTCCATCAGCCCGATGATATGACTGTGGTACGGGATGTAGGGTTTTCGGCCCACATTAGCCACATTGATGCAGACCCGTCCGCCTGGCACGAGCACCCGCCAGGTTTCGGCAAGCACGGTGCGCAGGAGATCGCGGTACTCCCCCAGGTCGAGGTCGTCGTCATAAGACTTGCCAACATTGTAGGGCGGCGATGTGACCATCAGGTGCACGCTCCGGTCGGGGAGGGATTCCATCCGCCTGCTGTCCATGCAGAGGATCTGATCCCGAAGGGCAGGGGGAAGTTCATTCTCCCCTTCTTCCCCCCCTGCTCTCTCCAGCCGGTCAGAATAGATTTTTCTGCGGTAAAAGGCGCTTGAATCGTGACATTCGCGCTTTGAAACGCCAAACGAACTCGTCTGTGAACGCATTGCGCGCGGACCGACCCTTTTTTTGCAGACCGGGCAGGTCGGTCGGATTGCGGTCCCCGAATACTCCCATCCATGACCGCATGAGGGGCAGATGAGGTGCATTGATCCATCTATGCGCCCTGCCGTAATAGGAATACCGAAACAACAGGGCAGTCTGATACCGGGGGAGTGGATGAAATCGGGCGCTGAGACAACCGTCCCATTACAACCCCGAGGAATAATAAAAACATTTAAATATTGAGCGTTCCACCTTAGGTTCGGTGCAACAATGCCGAAAGGAAAATTCGAGGTTTATCACGACAAGGGTGGGGAGTTCAGGTTCAGGCTGAAGGCATCCAACGGCCAGATCATTGCCGTGAGCCAGGGCTACAAATCCCGGGAATCCTGCCTGAAGGGGATTGAGAGTGTGAAAAACAACGCTCCGAATGCCGAGGTCTTTGAAGTCGAGATTTAACCCATTTTTCCGACAATCCGACTCTGAAACCCAGACATTTCATCCCATTCCCGCCAGGGACGAGCGGGATAGAGGAGTCGGAGCGCCCGGATCCACGCGCCTCCTCTCCCATTTCCTCCTCAGCGTCTGACCGTTTGAGCCCCTCTTCTCAGATACTTTGATTTATCAGCAGATCTATCTGGCAGCGGCAGAAGGGGGGAGAAGATGGCAAAACTTGAATTGGTACAGAAACGGCCTGATCTCGAAGAAATGAAGGCGATGCATGATGTCGACGGCCTCATGGAGGTCCTGAGGACACACGAGGAGGAGGGGAACCGTGCAGCCCTGACACTCGCGCGACTGGGGACAGAGGCGCTGGATCCGTTGATCGATGCCCTGAAAAGTAAAAACGAGGCGGTCCAGTGGAAAGCGGCCATGGCCATCGGAGAGATGGGGAGTCCTGCGGTCGAAACCCTGATCAGCACGATCAGAAGCAGTGAGAGGCGGGTACAGCTCCCGGCACTCTGGGCACTGGAGCAGATCGGCGATGAGTTGGCCGTCGATTTCTTCATCGGCATCCTGGACCATAAAAGCGACTACTGCAGGCAGCTGGCGGCCGCATCTCTCCTGAAGATCGGCAATGAACGGGGGGAGATGGCAGCCAGAAAACGCCTTTCACAGGAGAGCGAGAGTTTCAGAGGGATCGTTGCCGAGATGATCGAGGGCAGCTGATCCTCGTACCAGGAGCACGAACAGGGATGGGAGGGATCGTCCCCTCCATCCCGGAATGATGCCTATTTTTTCACCTCTGAGAAGAGACGGTCGAGGATCTCCGGGGCACGGTCCCTGAGACCGAAGCCGACGATGATCGCAATCGCCGCACCGATGCCGATGCCGACGCCCCAGGCGATCGGTTCGATGAAGACATAGATGATGGTCAGGTCAATCGCAAGCTGGGTCAGGGCCAAGATGATCACGACAAAGTAGAGGAAGATCCGGAGCATCAGGACGAGCGGGGCAATGAGAGCGACCCCGGCACCGGAACCCAGTTTCTCCACAAAGTCCGCAAACAGGTCCACCAGGATGATCCCGACGACGAGGATGATGATGAAGGCGGCGATATTGGGAATGTAGGCGACGATATTTGCCATCATTGTCGAGAGCATCTCGATCTGGAGAACATTGGTTGCTGCCATGATGGCAATCAGATAGATGAACCAGCGTATCAGAAGATCGAAGAGGTGCACAATATTTGTGCCTGATTTTTCAATCGAGTCTCCCATCGAGGTCTTCCGGAGGGCGTCATCCACACCGATCCGGTCCAGGAACATGGAGACATATTTCCCGAGCAGTCGTCCGATGATCCACCCCAGGATCAGGATGATCACTGCGGCAATCAGGTTCGGCAGAAAGGCGATGACCCCCCCGGCCGTGTCGGTTACATAATCCACGACATTCGCCATAACGCATCGGCCGAGGATTATATTGATACAGTATATAATTTTCGGAGGGCGGAATGGCGGAAAAAACCCGCTCAAACCAATGAAAACCTAAAAATATCCCCTTAATTCATCCAATATCGAAGGCAAACCTGACCGGTTCACCCCATCCCGATCTGGATCGCCGTCGGATAGGCCCGGACCATCGCAAACACGATCGCATTCGAGACCCAGAGACGACCGTCCCGCATCTTTCTCTGTTCGCTCAGTTCTCCGAGCGACTGCAGGGCGCGGACCGCCACGGCGTCGGTGAGATAATAACTGTCCCGGACGTCCGGTGAGAAGCGGAAGATGATCGGCAGCAGGAGGCGTTCGTGCAGGTCCGCGGGCAAACGCTCGCCGATATCCCGGATGACGGCGGGGTCGAAACGGTAGTCTGATCCGTCCTTTGCCGTGGCAGACGGGCGCTCCTCACCGAGCAGTCTGGCAAGACTCTTTCGTTCGGTCACCAGTCCGGCATTGATCCGCCCGATCTCCAGGATCATCCACCGGCGCAGCACGGATTCCTCGGTGATCTCCGGCCGATATGACATGAACCCCCCTGTGGAGACCGCGGATATGAACCTTCGCACAGGGGGCAGAGGGGGCGGGCAGGTCTTCCCTCCTGCCTCTCTCCATTCTGCCCGGATCTCCCCTCTCGCCCGAATGAGGGGACCTGGATTTGCGGCGACATCCATCGCTTTTCCTGCCCCACACGGCCCCGATTCTATCCCCCTCCCCCCGACAGGATGTCTGCACGCCGGCAGGGGGTTCACAGCACCAATATGGAGGGATATATCCTCTTCATACTCAGATCCAACAACAGAATGTCGTTTTTACCGGATCTCAACGCATGTGTCGATTTCGATCGCTCAGAATCGGAAATACCGGACAATATGACGGATTCAGGACGGGGGCTTCAGATCCTCCCGACTGCCGGTCGATCATCCGGCCCGCCCCTCCCCGCACCGGACCGGATCAGGGAAATATCCGGGGAGACAAACGCCCTCCATGCAGCAGATATGGACCGGCGGAGACCTGACGTTCTCCTACTGCACAGTGCAGGACCTGCCAGAGATATCCCGGATGCTCGCAAAGGAATCGGTCTGCAGGTGGATGTTCTTCGGACCGAACACCGCGGAGGTCACCAGGTCCTATTTTCTCCCCCTGATCGAGGGGATGGAGGCGGCGTTCAGGGAGGGGAGGACGCCGGACTGCCATGTGTTCACGGCGAGAATCCGGCATTCAGGAGAGTTTGTGGGGCAGTGCGCCCTCCTGCCGGTCGATTTCAGTCCGGGTTCATACCTGATCGGCTACCAGCTCGACGACCCGCATTGGCGAAAGGGCTACGGCACCCTGTGCTGCCGTTTTCTGGTCTATTTTGCCTTCGTCGTCCTCGATGGCCACCGCCTGAACGGTGATACCGTCGCCGATCATGCGGCGTCGCGACGGGTGATGGAGAAATGCGGGTTCGTGCCGGAGGGGTGCCAGAGGGGCTACTGGCATGCACGGGGCGGGGATCATGATCGTGTGCTCTATGGTCTGCTGAAGAGCGACCTCAGCACAGAAGACCTCTCTGCCATTGCAGGAGCGTTCACGGCATCCTGAGGAGGGGGGGCGGGCCCGCTCATCCCTCATCCCGGGCAGGTATCCGCTCCCTGACAGAGGCGACGATCCCCATGAACTCCTCCCCGTCACCCGCCGCCCCGCCAAAGCCCACTGCACCCGAGCGCCCGAGGGTGCGGGCGAGGTCCCCTTCGGAGTGTCCGCAACGCTCCAGCAGGGCACGCGCCTCCTCGTCGGTGACCTCGGTGCCGTCACCCTCCTGCCAGGAGACCAGGATCCGCAAGGCCCGCGTCGCCATCCGGTAGGCCGCCGGGACATCTCCATCCGCATAGGCCGCCTCAGCCACATCGAGAAGACGCAGGCACTCCTCGACCGGATCTTTTAAAGGAACGGCTGTGGGCGGATCAGGATCATCGCTCGTTTCCGGCGTTTCATCCCGCATCCGCATGAGGAGGAGATAGATGGCGGCGATCATGGCAAGAAAGATGAATGCCGCTGCCAGCGGCACGAGCGGCAGGGGCGCCTGCCGCTCCATCTCCACCGCCGTCACCGTGCCGTTCTCTACCACAGCGGTGATCGAGGCCGTTTCGTTCTCCGGTCCGGTAAAGGAGATCGCCACATCCGTCCGCTCGGGCGTGGTGTTGACCACCGAACCCGACGGCAGAAAACCCTCAGATTCAAGCCCCTCCAGATAGGAGCCGTAGGTGGCGTTCGATGCGAGCGCCGCGGGCATCACTCCCATGCCGGGCGACGCCTGACGCAGATACTCCACCGCCCCGTCCTCCATCGCCCCCTCCAGGTCGACCGCATCGGCGCCGTCCATGGCATGGGTCTCAGAGAAGGTGCCGGAGGTGTTCGATGAGGGGTCGAGGGCGGAAGCGGTGCGGGTATATCCGGCCTCCTCCAGCGCCTCCGTCACCGAGCGGTAGGTCGGATCGGCACGAAGCGCCTGGCCGAACGCCTCCTTCTCGGCCTCAAGCCGTCTGCTCTCCTCCTGCAGGTGCTCCCTGAGGGCATCGGCGTCCTGCGCCATCTGGCCCTCCTGCAGGGCATCCCGCGGTGCCTGCCCGGCGGTGGCGGACGAAGACTGACCGGCAGAGGTGGACGAAGACTGCTGTTCGGTGCCGGCGAGCGGTCCCTGCGACGCCTGCTGGCTCGAGGGCTCCCCACCGTATTGCACCGTAATCGGGCCCAGGTTCACCTCCCGATCGGTTCCCGAACGGCTGTAATCAAATGAGATGCTCAGGACGACGGTGCCCGCCTCATCGCGGGCAGGCAACCCGATCACGAACTCCTCCATATCCGAACGGACGGAGAAGGACTCGGCCCGCATCGAAGTCCGCACACTCGATATGCCGCCGCTCTCCGCCGTCACGCTCGTGCGGTAGGTGATCATGCCCGGGATGTCGGCACCCCAGGAGTTCTGCACAGAGACCGGGATCTCCACCTCCTCCCCCAGGGGCACGACATACTCAGATTGTGCGGTGGAGAAAGTGACCTCTCCGGCCATCGCCGCACCGCCAAGGGAGCAGAGCAGCAGGAAGAGCAGAAGGGCGGGGGTGCGCCTCACTGGATGATCCTCCCCGGGCCGTATCGGAGATAGAGCTCGACCAGCAGCACGACAACGGCGGCGGCAAAGAAGAGGTCCCTGATGGACCGCTCTTCGGGTTCTCGCCTGATCTCGCCGTTCAGGTCGGCATAGATCGCAGAGAGCGTCTGTTCATCGACCGAACGGTAGTAGGCACCCTGTGTCGCCTGCGCAATCCCCTGCAGGGTCGCCTCATCCACCTCGGCATACTGCGGGTTCCCGAACCAGTCATACCCCATCACCGTCGGCGTGTCGGAGCCCAGTCCGACGGTAAAGACCTGGACATTGCGCTCCTGCGCAAAGGCCCCGGCCTCGGAGGGGGAGATCACGCCGGCATTGCTGACGCCGTCAGAGAGGAGGATGACCACTTTTTTTCGGTTCGGTATCGAATCGGCCATATCGATGCCGAGGGCGAGGCCGTCACCAAGCGCCGTCTGCCCCTCCCTGGGCCTGACGGCCGCCAGTTTCTCTTTCACCCGTCCATGGTCGGGGCTCAGGTAGGCGGCGGTCGTCGCCCCGGACTCAAAGAGCACCACGCCCGCATAATCGTTGGCGCCGAGGTGGTCGAGGAGAATGGACGCCGCCGACTTCGCCGCCTCAAGCCGCGTCGGCGAGTAGTCGGTCGCCTGCATGCTCCCGGAGACGTCCATCACCAGCACCACGTTCACCCCCTCCTCCGTGCCCTCCAGCGGGATGTGCGGATCGGCAAGACCGACCAGGATGAGGCCGATGGCAAGCAGGGAGAGGAGGAAGAGGTTCCGCACCCGCCTGGAGCCCTGCCTGTCGGCGAGCACGCTCTTCAGAAAGGAAACCCCGGAAAACTCCATCGCCGCCGCCTTCTTCCGGGCGGTCACCACATGCCGGAGATACCAGAGGATGGGGAGGATGAGAAGGCCGAGGAGCCATGCCGGATGGTAAAAACCAGGCATATCAGCACACCCCCACCTTTCTCGGGGCGAACAGGCGCCTGAGCGCCGTCTCGCACCCCTCCTCCGTCGTCAGGCAGACGGAGGGCACCCGCGCCCGCCGGAACACAGCGGCAAGGTCCCCCTCCCAGGCGGCGACGGCATCCGCATAGGCACTGCGCAGCACCTCGTCCGATGTATCGACGAGCACCTGCTCGCCGCTCTCCGGGTCCTCGAGTTCGATCAGGCCCACATCAGGAAGGTGCCGCTCACGCGGGTCGATCACCCTGATGGCGGTGACCTCATGGCGCCCGCAGAGGAGACGGAGGGTGTCCGAGAAAGAGGGAGTGGCAAAGTCAGAGACCACAAACACCGAGGCGCGGCGCCGCACCCGTCTGGCCAGAAACCGGAGGGGCACGTTCAGGTCAGTCCCGCGCCCACGGGAATCGTTTCTGATCAGGGTGTCGATCAGGGCCACGGCATGGCCCCGCCCCTTTCGTGCCGGGATAAAACCCTCCACCCGGTCGGTGAAGGTGAGAAGACCGGCGGAGTCACCGGCGTTCCGGGCGGCAAAGATCAGGGCGGCCGCAACCTCCAGGATCCGGCGGTGTTTGCTCGTCGCCGAACCGAAGGTGTTCGAGGCCGAGAGGTCCGCCAGGATATAGAAGGTGGCGTCCCGGTCCTCCGAGAACTCCTTGATATAGGGTCTTCCGAATCGGGCGGTCACCTTCCAGTCGATCGCACGCACATCGTCCCCGGGCACATACTCCCGGATCTCCGAGAACTCAATCCCCCGCCCCCTGAACACCGATCCATGCGCACCTGCATAGAGGCCGGAGACCAGGAGACGGGTGGCGACATCGATCCGTGCGACCTGCCGGATCAGGTCCAATCGTTCGGTTGTTGCGTCCAATTGCCTCGCCACCCTCATGGGACCGGCACGTTCTGGAGGATGCGGTCGATGATCCGGTCGGTGCTGACCCCCTCCGCCTCCGCCTCATAGGTGCGGATGATCCGGTGGCGGAGGGAGGGATGGGCGACCTCCTTGACATCGTGCGGGACGATGTAGGTGCGGCCCTGCATCACGGCGCGCCCCTTGGCGCCCAGGATCAGGGAGAGGGAGGCGCGGGGCGAGGCCCCGAAGGCGATGTATCCCTCCATATCAGGGATGAGGGCGGCGGGGTGCCGGGTGGCGTCGACGATCGAGGCCGCATACTCTTTCACGCTCCTATCGGCCCTGATAGAGCGGACATGGGATCGGATCGCCAGCAGAGTGGCGATATCGGTGACGGCACGGGGTTCAGGTCCGGATTCTCCGGTGAACCGGTCCAGGATCGTCACCTCCTCCTCCAGCGAGGGGTATCCCATCAGCACCTTGAACATGAACCGGTCGGTCTGGGCCTCGGGAAGGGGGTAGGTGCCCTCCGACTCGATCGGGTTCTGGGTGGCGAGCACAAAGAAGGGGTCCTCCAGCGGGAAGGTGTCACCCTGGATGGTCACCTGCCGCTCCTGCATCGCCTCGAGCAGGGCGGACTGCACCTTCGGCGGCGCCCGGTTGATCTCGTCGGCCAGGACAAAATGATGGAAAATCGGCCCCCTGACCGTGGTAAAACAACCGTCTGTCTGCCTGAAGATGCGGGTGCCGGTGATGTCCGCAGGGAGGAGGTCGGGGGTGAACTGGATCCGCGCAAACGACCCCTCGATGCAGCGGGCAAGGGTCTGGATGAGGAGGGTCTTTGCGATCCCCGGCACCCCTTCCAGGAGCACGTGCCCTCCGGCGGAGAGCGCCGTGATCATCTGACCGATCACCTCGTCCTGACCGACGATGACCGATTTCAACTCGTGTGTGAGGGCGTCGAGGTGGTCAGCATACTCCTCCGCCCGTACATGTCCCTCTTCCTTCCCTGCTCTCATCTGATCCCTCATGCCGCAACAGGTCCGCACCGGCGGCCCTCTCTGGAAAAGAGATATCATGAACATCCTATAAAAGATTAAACCCTTTTCAACCGCATTTCGAACCACTTATCCCCTTGGCGGCACCACACAACGCTCATGCACCGGATCATCGACTGGGAGGAACTCTGGAAGGCGATATATGCGGGTGGATCCGGCCGTCGGAAAAAGGACCGCGATCCCGGGGCTGCCTGGGACGCAAAGGCGGCGGCCTACGAGTGCGCCGTCCGCGGCGAGGCGGATACGACGGCGCGGGAGATGGAGATGATGGGGCTCCTCCCCTCCGACACCGTCCTTGACATGGGCGCCGGCACCGGTCGCCTCGCCGTCCCGATGGCCCGTCGGGTCGCCCACGTCACCGCACTCGACCCCTCGGAGGGGATGCTCGGGCGGCTTTCGGCGCACATGCAGGAGGCAGGGCTGGACAACTACACCCTGCTCCGGATGCGCTGGGAGGATGCGATCATCGGGGAGAACGTCCCTGTCCATGACACAGTTGTCGCCGCTTATTCCCTGGGTTTTTATGATATCGGGACAGCGCTGAAAAAGATCGACGCCGCCGCACGCCGGTGCGTCTGCCTCTTCTGGCATGCAGGCGAGTGGCGGAGCGGGGATGAAACGGCACTCAGAGAGGCGGCATTCGGAACCGAAGAGCGGCATGCCGGCTATCCGGACCATCTCTTCCTGATCAACATCCTGCACGATATGGAGATCTATGCCGATGTCACGGTCTACGAGACCACGGTGGAGAGCAGGTATCCCTCGGTGGAGGTGGCGGCAGAGCAGTGGTCCACCCTGCATGAAACCCCTCCGGAGACCCTCGATCTGGTCACCGACCATTTCACAAGGATGCTCCACCCGGACGGAGAGGGCGGGTATATCCACCGGAAACAGCGGCGCCAGGCGATGATTCACTGGGAAAAAGAGGCGTGAATCACCGCCTTCGCACCCATCACACCGGCAACGGCGCTCTCCTTCCGGCATGTGCATCCACAGATATATCTAAACCCGCTTCGCGCCCACCTCCTGATCGTGCAAACACCCATCCGGCCCCCTTCTGCAGAGCGGCTTATCGAGACTATCCGTGAAGAGCTGCCCTCCCTTGTCAGTCTGTACCGGGATCTTCATGCCCGCCCCGAACTCTCCGGCGAAGAGGAGGAGACCGCCGACCGACTGGCGCAGGAACTCCGTGAGGCCGGGTGTACGGTGACAACCGGTATCGGGGGTCATGGTGTGGTCGGGGTTCTCCTGAACGGCCCCGGCCCGGTGATGATGATCCGGGCGGACATGGACGCCCTGCCGCTGAACGAGGAGACCGGGCTTGCCTATGCAAGCCGCCACCCCGGCGTGATGCACGCCTGCGGCCACGACATCAATATGGCGGCCCTCGTCGGCGCCGTCCGGGCCCTCGCCACACTCAGGGAGAGCTGGTCGGGCACGCTCCTCTGTGTGGGCCAGCCCGCAGAGGAGACCGGGTCCGGCGCACGGGAAATGATCCAGGACGGCCTGTTCACCAGATTTCCGCGCCCCGACGGCGCGGTGGCCGTGCATGTCGGCCCCGACATCCCGGACGGCATGGTCGCAAGCCGGAGCGGCATCCTCTCCGCCGGCAGCGAGACGATCGACCTGACCGTCCGCGGTGTCGGCGGTCATGCCGCACACCCGGACCAGACCCGCGACCCGATTGTGCTGGCCGCCGGGATCATCATGGCCATCCAGACGATCCGGAGCCGCGAGATCGATCCGAACGCCTTCTTCATCCTCTCCGCCGGTCAGATCCATGGGGGACGGAAACACAACGCCATCCCGGACGAGGTGACGCTCGGGATGAGTCTGCGCTACCACAAAGCGGCAGTCCGGGATCAGGGTCTGGCGGCGCTCAGGCGGATCGCCGAGGGGACGGCCATCGCCGCGGGGGTGCCCGCCGACCGCCTCCCCCTGGTCCGGGTGCTCGACCAGTCGGTCCCCCCCCTGATCACCGACCCCGACCTGACCGCCCGCTGTTCGGATGCGGCGGCCAGATACCTGGGCCCGGAACAGGTCGCCACCATCCCGGTGATCTCGGGGAGTGAGGACTTCTCCGTCTTTGCAGAGGAGGGAATACCCCTCGCCTATTTCCGTATCGGGACGGCCCCGGCGGATGGCAGCGGAGAGTTCCTTCACTCTCCCCGTTTCGCACCCCCGGCAGAATCCGCCATACTCACGGGCGCCATCGTACTGGCGGCGGCCGTGATCGCAGGGGACGTCGAGCAGGGGTAGAAGGAGGGGACAGGGATGGAACCATGGGTGTTTTCAGGCATTCTGCTCCCGGTTCTGATATTTCTCTCCAGGATCGCCGATGTGACCCTCGGCACGATGCGGATCATCGTGGTCAACCGGGGCATGAAGATCGCCGCCCCCATTCTCGGGTTCTTCGAGATCCTGATCTGGCTGATTGCTATCGGGCAGATCTTCTCAAATCTCACGAATTATGTGAATTATATCGCCTATGCAGGCGGATTTGCGGCGGGCAACTACATCGGCATCATGGTCGAGGAGAAGATCGCCATGGGGCATGCAGTGGTCAGGATCATCGTACAACAGGATGCGAACACCCTGATCGGCACCCTGCGTGGGGCGGGCTACGGCGTGACAGTGATGGACGGGCAGGGGATGGTGGCCCCGAGCAAGGTGCTCTTCACCGTCGTGCGGCGGCGGAATGTCCCGGACGTGATCCGGAAGGTCAGGGAGATCTCGCCAAAGGCCTTCTACTCAGTGGAGGATATCAGGCAATCGGCCGAAGGCACCTTCCCGAAGGGGCGAACCATGCCCGGCGACATCCGCCTCTTCCAGTATTTCAGGAAGGGGAAATGAGGGAAAACCCCTTTATCGGGTAACGGGTTACACCGCACCATGCCCCATGTGACATGGTTCGAGGTGCCCGCCGACGATACCGGGAGGGCAGGCAATTTTTACCGTGAACTCTTCGGCTGGAAGATCGAGCCCTTTCCGGTGCCATTCAAGAAGGATTTCTGGGCGATTTCTGCCGGCGGCGGCATCGGCGGCGACCTCTTCAGGCGGGAGGAGGCGGGTCAGTGCATGATGCTCTATATCGACGTGCTGTCGATCGATGACTATCTGGAGCGGATCAGGGATCTCGGCGGGAGGGTGCTGACCGGAAGGACTGCCGTGCCGGGCATGGGCTGGCTGGCAGTCTGTGAGGATACGGAGGGCAACCGGTTCGGGCTCTGGCAGGGGGAGTCAGAGGAGTGAGACGGCGAGGGCGATACAGGAGAGAAGCAGAAACGCCTTGAGAGCGGCCATATTCAGTTTGGCGGCGGCGATCGCATTCCCCCGGTGGTCAGGGGAACGGAGACCGGCGATGCCCACCGCAAGCGGCAGGAGGGATGCCGCCGCAATGGCCGGATAGATGAGGGATACCGCCGCCCCTGCCAGAAACAGCCCGGATCCTGCGGCTGCAGTGGATGCGATCAGTCGATACGCATTTTTTCTGCCGTTCCGTGCAACATATGTCCATTTTTCGACGGCGCGATCGCATTCCAGGTCCGGGAGTTCCACCGTCAGGATAAAAAATAGACCCAGACAGAGGAGTGGCAGCATTATCACGGCAAAACCGGCGTTCAACTCCCCGGCAGCGGCGATGTATCCGGCACCGGGCATGAACAGTCCGAAGGCCGTCATCGTCGCCGCCTCGCCCATACCCCGGTAGGCGAGGGAGAGGGGCGGGGCCGTGTAATACCATCCGGTAAGGGCACCGGCAACCGCAAACGGGAAGAATACCGGCGGGATGGCGGTGAACACCACGCACACAGCGGCCGAGAGAACCGAGACGGCGATGAGGAGCAGGGCGATCCGGCGGGCCGCTCCGGCAAGGTCGGGGCGCACGAGCAGCACCCCGCTCCCGCCTGAGAGGGGGGTCTGCATCCCCTTCCTATCGCTCTGCCGGTCGAAATAATCGTTGGAGAAGGAGACCGATGCCTGACCGGTAAGCAGGACGAGAAGGGGAAGGAGAAGGAGATCGATCTGGACTGCCGCCCCGTTCCAGGCCGCACACAGCACCCCGAAGAAAAACAGGAGTATACCGCCAGGGAGAAACGGAAGCCTGGCCATCCTGATAAGGGCCGGGATGGACGGGGCGTCGGGCGGCACCATGAGCACAGGAGAGGATCTCACAGAGATAAGCCTGACGGTGCGCGGAGGGGGTGATGGAAAATCTATAATATGGGGGGGCGCCAGTGCGCCGTATATGATCCGGATCTTCCAGCGCCCCAGGATTGTAGCGAGCAGGTGCGTCGAGTTCGACCACTGCCGCTGGAACGGCGACATGATCGGCAGCAATGTGGTCCGGGCGCTCAAGGGGTATGCCGAATTCGTCCCCGTCTGCCCGGAGGTGGAGATCGGGCTGGGCGTTCCGAGGAAACCGGTGAGACTCGTCGCATCCGGCGAGGGGGTGCGTCTTGTCCAGCCTGAGAGCGGGATGGATGTCACGGAGAGGATGAGGGCGTTCTCAGACAGATACCTCGACGCCATCGGTGATATCGACGGCTTTATCCTGAAGTCCCGCTCCCCCTCCTGCGGGACCAAGGACGTGCGGATATACCGCTCACCAGAAACTGCACAGGTGGCGGAAAAAGGCAGAGGACTCTTTGCAGAGGCAGTATTCTCCAGATTTCCCGACATGCCGATCGAAGACGAGGGGAGACTGCGGAACCGGCAGATCCGGGAATATTTCCTCACCCGCCTCTTCACTCTGGCGGAGTTCAGGCAGGTGCAAACGTCGGAGCGGATCCGCGACCTCCAGGCATTCCACGCCCGCAACAAGTTCCTGCTCATGGCATACAACCAGGGTGAACTGGAGCACCTCGGCCGGATTGTCGCAAACCCGGACAGAAAGGCGTTTGCAGAGGTGGTGCAGGACTACAGGGCCCATCTGATCGCCGCCCTCCACCACCCCCCCCGCTACACCGCGACCATCAATGCGCTCATGCACGCCTTCGGGCACTTCAGCGATGAACTCACCCCTGATGAAAAAACCCTCTTCCTTGACACACTCGAACGCTACCGGCAGGACAGGGTGACGATCTGCCCGAACCTCACCATCCTGCGGTCCTGGATCGCACGCTTCGGGGACGAATATCTGGGAGAGCAGACATTTTTCACGCCGTTCCCCCCGGACCTGGTCGAGGTGGCCCCTGATCTCTCCCATGAGGGGCGGGAATACCGGGAAGTGGCACCGGAAGGGTGATGGATCCATGCCCTCAACACCTGTACCAATGACGATCTGGCAGTGCATGCTCCTGCTCCTGCTGAGCATGGCGGTGACGGCGGGGTGCATCGGGGCACCGGACGGCACCCTCCCTCCCCCGGTCAGGTTCACGATGGAGGCGGTCCACACCGGCGGCACCCCGGACGAGATCCTGGTCCGCGTCGTCCCGGAGAGTGCCGAACCGGCCGAATACTCGGTGACCTATACGATGACCCTCGGTTCGACCACTCTCGATGCGGTCGCCGGGCGGACCTATACAGACATCTCCGCCACACACCCCATCGAACTCCCGCCGGCGCCGGCACAACCGGGCGTCCCCCTCACCGTCGAGGTGATGGTGCTGGACCGGTGGGGGCGCACCGTCCATGATGCCACCGCCACCTATACACCGGGCACAGGTGGAGGGGAGCGGGAGATCACCCCCTCCCCCTGATCCTCAGGTGGTCGGATAGCCCGAGGCCCTCCACTGCACAATCCCGCCCTGCATATCATAGAGATCATCAAACCCCATCTCCGCCATGATTGCGGTGGCGGCGGCACTCCGCACCGCCGTCCGGCAGTAGACGAGATAGGTCGCCGAGCGATCGAGACGGTCGATCCCGTCCCTGAATGCCGGATCATAATAATCAATATTGATCGCACCTTCGATGTGCCCGGAGAGATATTCTTCAGGCGTCCTGACATCCAGAATCACAAAGGAGGGGTCGCCCTGCCGTTCCTCGATCAATGAACGCGCCCCTGACACATCGATCTCCCGCACACCCCCGTCCTCCCCGCCGGTGCACCCAGGGGCAGCGAGCACCAGCACCGCCATCAGGAGCAGCGCCGCCCCGCCCCATCGAACCATGGTGGGGGTGATCACCAGGGATGGGAAATACCTTTCCACACCCGGAGTCCCTCGACGGAGACACGGCATCGGCTGGAGGTATGCGGCGTCATCCCGCAGGGATGGGTTTATATCGGGGACTACCATAACTGGCGTGATGGTCCAGATGGGATTTCCCGCAATCGCCTTTATACCGCTCTTCTCATCCGAGGTGATCCTGGTCCTCGGTCTGCTGATGATTCCGGTGCTCCTCCTCTATCTCTATATCATCATCAGCGAGGAGGCATTCGAACTAGCAGGGATGCCGGCACTGAGTGCGATACTGATGACCATCGGGGCACTGATCGGCAGTTTCATCGACATCCCATTTTATGCCATCGAGAACGTGACGCTGGCCGTGAACGCCGGCGGTTGTCTCATCCCCCTGATCATCTCGGTCGAACTCATCGCACGGCGGCGGGTGCGACCCGGACCCATGATCCTCGCCGTCCTCTTCGTTGCGGCGGTCTCCTACTACTTTTCGACACCGACACCGGGTCAGGGCATCCTGATGCCCTTCTATATCGCACCGCTAGCCGGGGCGTTTGCCGGCATCCTGATGACCGGGGCCGACATCACGGCGCCGGGCACCGCCTATGCCGCCGGGGCGATGGGCACCCTGCTCGGCGCCGACATCTTCCACCTGGTCACGCCGGGGACCATCGGTCATATCGCCGCCGGATCGGCATCTGTCCTCTCCATCGGGGGAGCGGGCGTCTTCGACGGCATCTTCCTCACCGGAATCTTCGCGGTCTTTCTGGCCGCCCTGATCGCACGGCGGATCCGGGGGGAGGGGAAGGGGGCAGAACCAGGCCGCCAGCCTGATGCATCTCAATGACGGATCTCCCCACCAGGGGCGCTTCCAGGACGATTTCGACAGGGATAAATAATTCTCTGCCGCTTTTTGAAGCATGGAAGAGACAGAAGTTATGATCATCGAGAGGGAGCCTGCAGAGTGGGGCTCCTTCATCGTCAGGGGGATATTCGCCCTCATCATCGGCATCGCCGTTCTCCTCTGGACCGGGATCACCCTCGAGATCCTGATGATCCTCTTCGGCGCCCTTGCAATCGTCTACGGCATCATGACCATCATCTTTGCGCTGAAGCAGCGGGTCGGTGAGACCGGCACGACCGTGGCACTGCTCTTCGGCATCCTCACACTCATCCTGGGCATCGCCGCCATCGCCTGGCCCTGGGTGATGGCCGCAGCCCTGGTCACCCTGATCGCCGCCATGATGATCGTCGTCGGCTTCTCGGATATCGCCCTCGCCATCTTCACCGTCGAGGGGACGGCAAACCGTCTGCTCCTCGGCCTCTCCGGCGCCCTCTCGGTCATCGTCGGCGGTGTCTTCATATTCTTCCCGGTGTTCGGCGGGATCGTCCTGGTCGCCCTCTACCTCGGCGTGCTCATGATCGCCTTCGGCATCATCTCCATCGCCGCCGGCATCGCCATGCGCGGTGCACAGTCCGCCTGAAGGGATATTTCAGGCACACACACTTTTTTTATTTCTGAAGGCTCTTCAGACCGAGAAGAGCGACCACGCCTCGTTGATGTGGAGGGCCTGCAGACCGAGGCGGCGTGAGGGCAGCACGTCGTTCTTCTGCGAGTCCCCGATAAAGAGGCCCTCATGGGGTTCGATATGGAGTCTCTGCAGGGCGGTGCGGAAGATCCGCTCATCGGGTTTTTTGTATCCCACGTCAGATGAGAAGACCACGGTCTGGAAAAACGGGAAGAGCCCGAACATCCGCAGTTCGATCTCAGAGAAGACACGCTGGCCATTGGAGACGATGCCGAGCGGATAGGCGTTGAGTGCGGAGAGGAGGTGACGACTGCGGGGGAAGGCGCAGATCTTGCGGACGGTTGCCGCCCTGAAGGAGCGGGCGAGCAGTATCCCGGTCATCGCCGTGTCGATCGGCCAGACGGCGTAGTCCCGGCAGATCCCGGCGAAGATATCCTCCACCCGGATCTCCGGGTAGTCCTCTTCGGTCCCCTCCATCGCCTCCCCGATCCGGCGCCTGTACTCCTCACGCAGTTCGTCCGGGCAGATCCTGACCCCCTGATAGGACACCCAGGAACTGAGCGCTTCATAGGGGCGGATGCTCCGTTCGTCGGTGCTGATATCGATCAGGGTGTCGTAGCAGTCGAACAGAACGCCCCTCACCCGCGAAAAGTCTACCGGCGCACCAGACATCGCATTGCCTCCTGTATCAGCCATTCTCGTTCCTCCCCCCCGAGACCGAGTCGTGCCATCCTCAGATACCCGAGCCCCATATAAAAAGGCACGCATCCGGTGACCGAAGAAAATCTTCTGGAGGAACGGGCATACTGCCGGAGAAATTGCCCGATATACGGCTCTGCAGCCTCCGGATTGTCATACCGCCGTTTGAAGGCATACTTGATCTCGGCACAGAACACACCAACATCATGGACCGGATGCCCCCCCGTCCAGGCGCTCTCGAAGTCGATCGCCGCAACACCCGCCGGACCGAAGATATAATTCGCCGGCGTGGCGTCCCGGTGGATCATGCACCCGCCTTTCCGCTCGAGATCCCCGGAATGCCACCATTCCCCGAGGAGACGGTTGAACCGATCCCGCACCCCGGCAGAAAGACGGTTCTGGTCGAGCACATCGTGCACGTTCGAGAACTCACGCTCCATCGAGTAGCGGGACGATCTGATGGAATGGAGGTGGCGCAGGAGATCGGCAACGGCAGCGAGGCGATCATGCAGACCGGGATCATCCCTGAGGGACCGGGAAAGCGGTTTTCCCGGCAGATAGGAGGTGACGAGCACACAATTGTAGTCCTTTCGGATGCCAAGCGGTTCAGAGACAGGGATCACATGCATCGCCCGTTTCAGGAGACGATACTCCCGGTTCATCCCTTTCTCAGGGTTATAACAGTGGTTTGCCCCGGTGGGTTCGGCGAAGAACTTGGCGACCACCGAGGGCCCGTTCTGGAACGTATAGCGGCAGACAGTATGGGACGACGGGCGGATCAGGGACACCCGGGCCGGAGCGTCCTGCCGCCGCAGACGGTGCCCGAGCAGTTCTGCAATCCAGTCCCTGAAGGGATCGCCCGGGTAGAGCGTGGCGACGTGCTGTTCATGCCCCGTCCCCATCACCCCCGGAGGGTGTGCAGAGCACCGCCCTGAGCACCTCGGCCACGCTCCATGCCTGCGATATGGCGCCAGCTGGGCGGTGGGGCGGGTCGCCGTCGAAACACTCGGAGATGGTGCCGAGACCGGCATCGGCCAGATGGCAGAGGAGGGGGCCGAGGAGGACATCGGTCCGCGGACTGAGGCCGTACTGCCTGAGGGCGTCGATATAGGGGCCGATAAGCCACGGCCATACCGTGCCGTTGTGATAGGTGCGGTCGCCGGCAAACCGGCCCGCATACCCCTCTTCGCGCGGGGAGAGGGTCCGCAGCCCGAAGGGCGTGAGCAACTCCCTCCCGACGGTCTCGAGGGCTCTGCGGGCGCGGGAGGGGTCCGGGATCCCCAGGGCGAGGGCGATCACCTGGTTCGGCCTGACGGCGGGGTCGTCAGGATCGAGGAGGTCATAGAAACACACGGCATCGTCGTTCCAGAATGATGAAAAGGCGGATTGCGCCTCGTCCGCCGAAACCGGCGTATCGATCCCGAGGCTCTCGGCACACCGGAGGGCGGCGATCCAGAGGGCGTTCACCTCCACCGGTTTTCCGGCCCTCGGGGTGTGGGGCGTGTCCATCCAGGTGCTCCGTGGCGCAACCGTCACCAGCGCACCATCCAGGTGTGCCACGGCACTCCCCGGATAGCCGCCGACGATCTCCTCGACGGCGCCCCGCATCTCACGGAAAAAAGCATCGTCACCGCTGAGTTCAACATAGCGCTCCAGTGCATGGACAAACCAGAGGGGTGCGTCGCTGGAAGTGTATCCGCCGGGGACGCGGTTCGGGATCAGCCCTCCCCGGATCTGCCGGGAGAACCACCTGAACACCGCGCGCGCCTCCTCAAACCGCCCCCGGCAGAGCAGCAGCCCCGGAAGGGCGACAAAGGTGTCCCTGCCCCAGGGTTCGGGAAACCAGTGGTATCCGGCCAGGATCGTGTCGCCGACCAGGAACGAGTCGGCGGCCCGGTCCAGCCAGGATACGGGCTTCGTATCCGGGAGGGGGGAGGGGGTCGGTCCAACGCCGTCCGCCGTCACTTCAAGCCGGAACGCCCTCCCCCGCCCGGAAAAATACCCGGGACAGTAGAGGTGTTCCTGGAAGGCATAGCCCCGTTCCCGGTCTTCCGGATATATCACATCGCGGTAGAGGCAGGGGGCGGGGGTGAAGGGCATATCAGAGCGGAGCGTGAGCGGACCGGCGCGGACACCTCCCGGCAGGGGTTCGGGGCGGATCGCATACTCCGTCCTGACCTCATGGATGCCGCGATCGGCGATCAGGGGGGCCACCCGCAGGCCCCCCTCACCCTCAATCTCATAGCGCACTCTGAGGATGCCGTCAAACCGGATGCTCTTTTTCATCGCCGCCCCGGCCGCCCGGTACCAGAAGACGGGATCAGGGTCCAGGGAGACACCATGGAGATGGGAAAGGCCGCGGTCGTCGTCTCCGCCCGCATATGCCGCCGGCGTCAGTGCCTTTCCGTCGAGATATTCGTCGAGCCCGGAGAGGAGAAGGCGCCCGCCTGCGACCAGGAGACCATGATACTTCCGCGTGTTCCCGGCAAGCGACGAAGAGGCCCAGTTCCCACCGGAGACCAGCAGAAACTCCTTTCTGGAGGCGACCCGCCGATCCCGCAGGTCGGCGCCGGCGACGATCACCGCTCGCACCGCCTGCATGCCTCCCGGTAGGCGGCGAGCGTCGCCTGGACGCTGTGGTCCCAGGTGAAATAGGAGATCACACGGTTCCGCCCGTTCCTGCCCATCGTCCGTTTGAGCGCCCCGTCAATCAGGATCAGGGAGGTGTAGATGGCGATGTCGTGCGGATCAAAGGGATTGATATGGAAACCGCATATCGCCGGCCCCTCGGGCACCACCTGCTCCCGCATCCCGGACGTCCCCTGCGCCCCAACCACCACCGGACACCCCATCGCCATCGCCTCGGTGGCAACGATGCCGAATGGCTCGTAGGTCGAGGGGAAGACACAGACATCGGCCGCCGCATAGTGGAGAATGCGCTCCTCCTCAGAGATGATCGACGGCGTCAGCACCACCCGCCCGTCGCCCTTCATCTGCGCAAGGTGCCTCACCTCCCCCTCCATCTCGCCGGCGCCCACGATCACCAGGCGGGCGTCGGGCACCTCCTGGAGGATATACGGGAAGGCCCGCAGGAGGGTGTCGACCCCCTTCACCCGTGTGAGACGCCCGATAAACAGGATCATCGGATCATCCCCGATGCCCAGGCGCCGGCGGAGGTCCCGCACCCTCTCCTCAGGGATCCGCTCCCGCGAGTAGCGCTCCGCATCCACCCCATTGTAGACGACCCGGATCTTCTCCGCCTGAACACCGAGGGTGATGAGTTCGTCCCGCATGGCGCGGCTGACCGTGACGACGACGGCGGCCTGCACGGCGGCACGGTTCTCGAGGGTCCTGATGATCGGCGAGGGATGTGGACTCCTTCCGGCCTCGGTGGAATGGAAGTGCATCACAAAGGGGATGCGGAGGCTTGCCGAGACGAGCATACCGGCCGGTGCGGACAACCAGTCATGGGAGACCGAGAGATCGGCGCCCTCCCCTCTCGTGAGCAGGTCGCCGGCGGCAACGATGTTGCGGAGATAATTGGAGGCAAAATAGTGCTGCGAGTCTGCTGGCCAGGCAGTGACCTCAACAGGGAGCATGAGGGGCAGGAGGGGGGAGGGATCGGGCACCGCAGGGCGGCACACGACAATGCCGTCCTCTGCCTCCTCGGTCTCCCCGCCCCCCTCACGGGAGGCATAGATGCTCAGGGCATGCCCCGCGGCAGCCAGTCGGGGGGTGATCTCCGCAGCATAGGTGCCGAGCCCACCGCGGAAAAAAGGCGGATATTCGTCAAGAAAACAGGCAATCCGCATCAGAGCACCTGATTATAGGCCCTCTCCATCCGATGGGCGATCTGCTCCCAGCGGAACTCCCGCTCCACCTTCTCCTGCCCCTTCTGGCCGAGGGAGCAGCAGAGACCCCGGTCGTCGATGACGGCATTGATCCCGCCGGCAACCCCCCGCGAGGAGACCGGAACCTTCACGCCGTTCACAAAATGGTCGATATTCTCCGATAGTCCCCCCACATCAGAGGCGACCACACAACGCCCGGCACTCCACGCCTCGGTCAGGATCAGGCCGAAGGGTTCGTTTCTGCTCGGTATCGCCACGATATCCGCCGCATTCAACAGACGGATGAACTCGGGCTCCTCGACATACCCGAGCAGACGGGCGGGAGTGCCCCGGGTCTTCCGGGAGAGGTAGTCCTGCATATCCCCGCACCCGGCAAACAGGAAACGGGCATCCCAGCGGTTCTTCAGCACCTCGGGCATCGCCTTGACCAGGATATCAGGGCCCTTCTGATAGACCAGTCGCCCACCAAAAAAGACCAGGGGGGCATAGGGGTGGACACCATAGCGGCGTTTCACCTCCCCCTGGTCCACCGGCAGGCGGTAATAGTCCGGATCGATGCCATTCTGGACGACGTCCACCTTCCAGTCCGGCACATTGTAGAGCGCCTTCACCTCGTCCCTCAGGGTGCGGGAGACCGCCACCACCCGCCGGGCGATATAGGCGCCGTACCATTCCTTCCCGGAGATTTCGCCATACTCCCACCACCCACCGGTTTTGTTGCCGTTTCTGCCGTACTCCGTCGAATGAAAGGACATTACCGTATTCCGCTCACGCAGACGGTGCATTGCCTCCACAAAGTGCCAGTCATGGAAGTGGAGGACGTCGAAGGCAGGGGCGTCCTGCTCTCTGAAGAGGTCGAGGGCACCATGTGAGAGGTCGTTGCAGAAATCGACGATATTCTTTCCCTTCGGGTAGCAGTAGTGATAGATGACGCCGTTTTTTTCGTCGGGGCCGGGGCCGCGGGTGAAATAGTGGACCTCGTGCTTCCGGGCGAGCGACTCGGCAAGGCAGGTGGCGGCCGGGGCGAGTCCGCCCACCCGCACCGCATGGAGGGACTCCCAGCAGAAAAAGGCGATCTTCAGAGGGTGCACAGGGAACACCTCCGTTCGTGGACCGCCCGTTCCAGATCGGCAGGACTCGCGGCGGTCTCCACCTCGGCCGCCAGTTTGCGGTCGCCGATCGCATCCCTGATCCAGGGTGCATAGTCGCCGCGCTCCAGGTGCCAGAGGACCGATTCCCCGGGCACGGAGAGGAGCGCCTCCTCAAACTCCCTGAGACCGTGCGCCGACACCCCGGCATATCTCCCATCCGGCATGCGGAAATGGAAGGCCTCGGGGTTCGGGACGGAGGCGAGCGGGCGCTTCCCCTTCCCCAGGCAGCGGCGTTCCAGGTGGGAGAGGATCGCCATGAAGGTGTCGTAGGCCTCCTCGATGCCGGCCGGACAGAAATAGCGGTGGACATCGCCGCAGGACCCGCCCTTCTGTGCGAGATAATAGAAGTGGTCGCTCGTACCGAGATAACGCCAGAGTTCGGGGCGCATCTGGCGGGCCGGCGAGTGCTCCAGGGCGGAAAAGGCGTATCTCTGAAGACGGTTCCCGAGCCACGCCGACTCGTCCTTTTCCAGGTCAGCCCACGAGACCGGGCGCCGGAGCGTGATCTCAGCTGCAGGCGGAAGTGCCGCTGCCTCCGAGGGCGTGAAGAGCGCCACCCCCTCATCAGCCAGGGCGGCCGGGAGATAGGCGAGAAACTCAAATATCCCACTCTCACGGGGCTGATGCTCGCCGAAGGTCTCGAAGTCGATGAACACATGGGCGCATCGCCCAGGGGACATGGCAATCCAGCTCGCATAGGTGTCCGCCATCAGGGGGCGCTTGTCCCAGCCCGGCCATGAGAAGCGGAAGGCGATATCGTCGGAGAGGGGGCAGTTTCTCAGGAGCAGGGGGATACCGCAGCAGGTGCAGGTCTCGTTCAGGGCATTTACCGGGACGATGCGGTCCGCACCCTCGGTATAGACCGCCTGAAAACCGAGGTCACGGAGGTCGGCGGCGATCCCGTCGTCAAGAGAGAACTCGGTATTCTCCGCCACCCGCGGCCGCACACCGAAGAGGTCGTGCATCAGATCGGTGTGCATCCGCACCTCCTCCACAAACTCATCCCGGTCGGCAAAAAAGCCGGCAAGGCTGTGGTAATAGGTCTGGGCAAGGAGTTCGGTGTTGGGGTGAACGGCGATATCGGTAAAGAGGGAGAGCGCTTCCGGGCACCACTCCTCCATCTGCTCGATAAGGGTGCCTGAAAAGGAGAAGGCATACCGCATCCCGCCGTCCAGTGCGTCAAGAACAATCTCTGCGGCCGGGATATAGCAGTTCCGCGCCACCTTGCGCAGAATATCCCGGTTTCGCCGATCAAAATAAAACGACTTCAGGTCCCGCCTGCCCTTCGCCTCCTCCGGTGAGAACACCGGATTGAGCCGGAAGGGCTGGTGGACCTCAAATCCCATGCAGATTCCCGCCATATTCTCCCCCGTCCTGTGTGCTGCACCACCTCCTATTCCGTGTAAAAATAAAGTATTTTCTATAATATGGGAGGATATTCCGGATCTATTTCTGTCGGTTCCCGGACCCCAGGCACCTCAGGGCAGGCGCCATGCATCCCTGAGATGCATGGACCGCATGCCGATAGAGCGCGGGCCCCCCGATATCGTTCCTGTAGGAGTCCCCGATGAACAGGGCAGACCCGGGATAGACCGAAAGGCGCGAGAGGGCATGCCTGAAGATCCGGGGTTCGGGTTTTTTGTAACCGAGATCAGAGGAGAAGACGACGACGACGTAGTCCCTGATGCCCAGGTGGCGGAGTTCGTGCTCGGAGAAGACCCGCTTGTCCGTTGGAGACGATCCCGGGGGGGAGGTGGGGGAGGTGATCGAGGAGGCGCCGACTCTCCGGAAACACCCGTTCGTGCCGGATCGAGGCAGCACGGAAGGTCAGGGCCGCCCGTTTTCTCACGCGCCGCACATCGATCTCCCGGAGTTTGTGGCGCCGGCAGATCTCGATCCCCTGGTAGGCGAGCCATACACTGAGCGTGCGGCAGGTCTCCGCACTCTCATCGTCGGTCCTGATATCGATCAGCGTATTGTCGCAGTCAAACAGAACGGCCTGAACACCGGTGAGAACCATGCGACCCCAAGTGAGGGATCTCGGCGGGAAAAAGAATAGAGTTTTTCGAATACTATATTGGCAGCCAATACACCATTGTCACTCCCCGTCCGCGGGCGGAGGGGCATGACCGTTGCGTCCGTTCGTCACACTGACACCGCAGGAGATGCAGGGTTCATCCCCCTTCTCCTCGCCCATCACGCGGTAGGCATCGGCGAGCACCGAGGCATTGGAGGCGAGTCCGGCGATCAGGATCACCTCAAGGATCTCGTCCCGCGTCGCCCCCTTCGCCATCGCCGCCTGCATGTGATATTCAACACAATGGCGGCATTTCAGGGCGGCACCGACCGCAAGGCTGATCAGCTCAATGTACTTCGGATCCAGGTGACTCGTCTCAAAGACCGAGCTCTTATAGAGGAGGTGGGAGAGGAGCACCGGCGGCCGTTCGCCCATCCGTTTCAGGATCAGGGGGGCCAGCCCGAACTCCTCCTCGATCTCGCGAAGCCAGTCGGCGGAGACCGGCCCGGCGCCCCCCTCGAGAATGGCGGCAAGTTTCTCTTCAAAGTTCATCAGTTACACCATGATGTTCGTGTCAGAGAAGGGTTTAATCCGGATCCATATGTAATTGCGCATTTTTGACGGAAGGACCTCGGCAACGTCGCCGATTGTGACGCCCCCCTCGATCTCGAGCCCGCGGATCTCGGTTTCGTAACCCTCATAGGGCAGTTTCACCCTCAGACCGGCGATCTGGACGGTGATCGGCGTCGGATGGTTCACCCCGTAGATCGCCGGCACGCCCTCACCGATCACGTCCATCAACCGCGCCGGAGAGACGGAAAGGGGGTCTTTGGCGATCTCCGCCCTTCGATTGTCGAGGACGCGTGCGACCTCATCGACCATCGCATCGAGGGTGGCGAGTTCCTCGGGTTTCTTGGTGCGGTGCATGCACCGCCCCATATTCCCGACATACCCCTCCACCGGCGGATCGATGACCCGCTCCAATGCCTCGGACGACGGTGCACCGGTGACCACGATAGGGACGGTGATCCCGCGCCTGATGGAGGGGAACTTCTCCTCGATGCAGGTCTCGAAGTTGCCGAGCACATAGAGGGCGACATCGTGCTCGTTGATGATGTCGCGCTCCTCGACATTGAGGTTGGCGATGCGTTTCCCGAACCCCCGCGCAAGACCGACCATATTCGTCTTCGCCCCGGCACGCCGGAGATATTCGGCCACATCGCAGGAGGAGTGGGGGAGGTGGTGGATCTCAAGACTCGGCGAGATGACGGCAATCTCGGTGCCGACAAGGGGGGAGACGATCACCTCCCCGCCGAGCGGGCGCCCGATGCTGCTGATCAGGTCGACATCCTCCTTCGGCACCAGGCACTGGAGGATGACGTCCTGCGCAATCATGTGCTTCTGCACGATATACCCGCCGAGGTCCTCGATGAGGTCGATGATCTCGTCGTGCCGGTAGACCCCGCCCTTGTAGGTGATCGGGACAAAAATCACAGCGTCACCCCCACCTTTTTCAGCTCCCCTGCCACCATCGCCTCGACCACATCCTCGGGCAGGGTGTTCTCGCTTGCCACATAGTAAAACACCCCGCCCTTCTGGTATTCACGGCGGACCTTGAAACCCTCGGGGGCGATGATCTGCAGGGCATAGATCAGGTCGCGGTACAGGCCCTCGCCGGGATCGGCAACCGGGATCTCTTCGATCGCACGGGGGTCATCCCCGGCGGCCAGATGAACGACCACCGAGAAACGGTCGGGCTGATCGACATTCTCCTTGCCGTAACGCTCCCAGAGGGCAGAGAGCATCGGGGCAAGATAGGTCTCGTCCCCGATCGAGAGCACCGCACGCCCCTCCTCGTCGGCGTTCACCTCGGCGAAGTCGCTTACCCTGACCGGCCCGCCGCTCTGCCGCATCGTCCCGGCGGCGATGAAGATCGGGACCTTCGGGTCGATGAAGATCTGCAGGCGCTCGACGACCCGGACCAGGTCAAAGTCCAGGAGGACATCGTTTGCGATCTGCTCATAGACATCCCGCCCCTTCTCCTCGGCACACTCCACCCGGAAATACTCCAGCGCGGCCATCTACTTCTCCCTGATGTAGCCGGATGCCAGAAGGGCGCTCCCGACCGCCCCGATGAACTGCGAGTGGTGCGGGACCACGATCTCGGTCTGGAGGAGCTGCCCCATGGCATGCACCAGTCCCTGGATGAGGGAGGTGCCGCCGACCATGATCACGGGCTCCTTGATGTCCACCTCCTGGAGCTGCTGTTCAAACACCTGTTCGGCGACCGAATGGCAGGCGGCGGCGGCGACGTCCTCGCGGGCGCTTCCCTCGGCAAGGGCGTTCACCAGGCTCTGGGTGCCGAAGACGATGCAGTAGGAGTTCATCGGCACCCGGTCGCCCATCCCCTTCATCGCCAGCGGACCGAGTTCGGTAATGTCGATCCCCAGGCGTTTTGCCGTCATCTCCAGGAACCGCCCGGACGCCCCCGCACAGATGCCGCCCATCGTGAAGGTGCCGGGAATACCGTCCTGCACCGAGATCGCCTTGTTGTCCATCCCACCGATATCGATGACCGTGGCCGGACCGTGCTGGCTGTCGGCAAGATAGACGGCACCCTTGGAGTTGACGGTCAGCTCTTCCTGCACGAGTTGGGCGTCGAACTGCTTCCCGATGAGATAGCGGCCATATCCGGTGGTGCCGATCGCCTGGATATCAGTCATCCGCAACCCCGCCTCCTCCAGGGCGAGGTCGACGACGCCAGCAGCGCTCTTCAGCACCTCGGTCGTCGGGAGCCAACCGGTGCCGACGATCTCGTTGTCCTTCATCACCACCGCCTTTGTGGTGGACGACCCCGAGTCGATGCCCAGGGTGATCCCCTCCTGCTCCTCCCTGGCAAGGAGGGCGCGGCGGCGGGCGATGGTGGTCAACGCCTCCATCCGCGTGAGCAGGGTGCCGGCGGTCGTCCGTTCGGTGAAGGAATAGGAGACGACCGGCAGGTCGGAGTTCTCGTGGATGTAGCGGCGGAGCTCGTTCCTGACGATCGCCGCCTCGGCACAGCGGAAGCAGGTGGCGATGAAGACGGCGTCCGCATCGATCCGACCCTCGACGAGCGCCTTTGCCCTGGCGATCGCCAGCTTGAGGTCAGGGCTGCGCACATCGAGCCCGAACTCCTCAAAGCCCCGCCTGACGTCGTCGAGCATGATGTCCGGGAAGAAGACCTCGGCGTCCACCATACCGGCGGCCTCGGCGATCTCCTTCTGCACGCCCGAATACTCGGGCCCACAGGAGAGCTGGGCGATCCTGACCCGTTCGGTCATGCGGCCCCCTCCTCACCGCCGAGACCCGCAAGAAACTCGCGGATCGCGGCCACAAAGGCGACACCGTCCTCGTCTGACGACGGGTACTCGAGGTCCAGGAGCGGGATCCCGCTCTGGCGGAGCTGGAACTGGATCAGCTCGTTGGTGCGGGCGCAGCCCATGCACCCGAAGGCATAGTCCGCCTCGCGAATGATGATCGCCGCCTCCGCCTCTTCGATGAGCGGACCATAGATCGCCATCCGTCCGCGCACGCCGGAGGGGACCTCGACCGCCGCCCATTTCAGCCCTTTCTTCGGCTCTTCGGGGGTGATCTGGAGGGGGGGACTCTCGAATCCAGGCGTCTGAATGCGTTCCCTGATGCCCAGGGCCGATCCGATGGGCTCATGCCCGAACCGGGCCACCATATCGGAGAGGATGAGGCTTGTCGCCGGATAGATAAACACTTTCACCATATTTACGGCTCCTCTGCTTCCATCATTTCTTTGAGTTTTCGGGCGTCCAGAGGTGTACGCTTTGCCGTACCGGCGGGCACGACCGCGCCGCCGGCTGCCGCCTCAAGCCCCTTTGTGATATACCTGACCCGCCGCATCTCGAACTCATGACCGAGATAACCGGGACGGGCGCCGCCCAGGTTGGCGCGGCACCGCCGCTCGTCACCGGGGGGGAACCCCCGGTCCTTGACGAAGATATGGGTGGGGTCGAGGGCCCGGACCTCCGCGATCAGGCGCTCCACCTCATCGGGCGTGCCGGTCACCTGGAGGCCAAAGCAGGTCTCCTTGATCATCACGCCCTCAGAGACCTCATAGGCGTGGATCGCCAGGTCTTTGGGCGTCATCAGCGGCGAATCGATGAAGACGTATTTTGTTACCGTCCCGACATACTGCGGTTCGTACTCAGCCATTGAAGGGCACCTCCCGCACAAACACGGTGGCCCCTTCCTCAAGATCCCGGAGCTTCTCCATATCCAGCACCCTCCCGATGATGTTCGTGCCCTCAAATGGTTCGGACGTCGGCCCGAACTCGGAATTGTCGGTTGTCCGTGTGCCGACCATACCAGCGCCGCGCCGGCTTTCATTGGTCATCGCCAGCGAACCCGCAGGCACAAGGTCTTTCGGGGCATTTTCCGGCAAAATATTGACCTTTTTCTTTATTGAAGGCTGGAAAAGAGCAACATCCTCAAAGGTGAAGAGCACCGGCATCGAACCGACCGAATGAGTCTTCAGCCCGGTCGCTCTGCGGAAGATGTCGCAGGTGACCGGTGCATGCTCGTCGTCCAGACTGATCGAAACGACCGCTGCGGCTGGCAGCACCGCGAGTGTGACCGTACCGGCGGCGAGGGCCTCGAGCGTCGTCCCCGGCGTCTGACCGACGACGATCAGGTCCTCTCCCGCACCATCGAGCTCGATCCCGATCCCCCGCTCCTCCGCCACCCTCCGGGCCTCCTCCAGGGGGAGCCCGACGAGATCGAAGCGGGGCGGGGTGACCGATACCGAAAAACGCTCCCCGCTCGAGGCAAGACGGGCAATCTCGATCCCGTGGACGATCTGCCCGACGAGCGAATGCCCCGGATGGCTCGGGATATCATCGCGATAGATGTAGATCGCACCGCGTGAACCTCCGAACGTCCTGACGGTGACCGAACCCTCCCGTCGGGGGCGTCTGCGTTCGGCGGGCACCTCCATCGGCACCATCGACTCGTCCCTCACAAAGGTGCTCCCGGACCTGCCGACAGCGAATCTGCCCCTTTCAAGGGCCAGGAGGAGATGTTCGACGCTTCGGGAGGTGGCGGTGTCCACTCCAGCGTCCGCATAGCCCTCGGCCCGGATCTCCACGCGGCTCACGACCTCGGTGCCCTCCTCAAGGGGGGTCGCCGGATCGGCGGTGGTGAACGAGGTGGAGCGGTCGGCCCAGGAGAGCACCCGTTCAGCCCCGGAAAGGTGATCTCCGGCGGAAAAACGGTCGATCACACCTCTGCCAGAGACCAGGCGCCCGATCACGCCGCCGTCCGCACCGGCGCCGAAGTCTGCCCGGTGATCGCTGCGCACAAAGATCAGAACGGACCGCGAGGGGTCATAACCAGCGCACCCGACGACCACATCGCCCCGTGCATAGCGATGCGGTTGCCGGTCGGGCCGGACCGCCGACGGGAATGGGCCGAAGGCGGCGGCATACCGATCGCTCCACCGGAGAGAGAGCGCCCCATCCCGGAGGGAGGGGATCTCCTCCCCGCAGTAGTCTGAAAAAAGAGGAGTGGTCTCGATCACCACCTCACCGGTCGTCGTGACCAGGCGGAGGTGACCGGTACGCGCCGCCTCCCGGGTGGCTGGCCTGATCACCGCCACCACGGCGGTTCTGTCCATATCGGGAAGGATATCACCGAGTGTCGCCCCTGCGGCGACCTCCACCGGCCTGCCGTCAAGGAGGACACGCATCTTCACATCCTCCGAGCCTTATGCACCGGGTTTTCCCATAATTTCCCGCTCTTCCTCGGTGAGCCGCGCAAGCACCTCTTCCGGCTCGCCGAGAGCAATGATTTTTCCGCCCCGCATCAGGGCAATCCGGTCGCATATGTCCCTCACAAATTCCATATCGTGCGAAACGACAATAAAGCTCTCGTCCATCTGCTCCCGGGCATGCATGATCGAGTGCTTGACATCGATCTTGGTGATCGGGTCCATCGTGCCGGTCGGTTCGTCCAGAATGACGATACGGGGCTCCCGGATCAGCACCTGTGCAAGCGCCACGCGGTGACGCTCGCCCTCGGATAGCTCGCCGGGTTTGCGGTCCAGGATCTCGCGGCTCTTCTCATCGGTGAAGCCCGCCATCTTCAGGGTGATCACCGCCTTCCGGATCGCCAGTTCCTTCGGGAACTCGAGTCCGATGGCGTCGGTGAGGTTGTCGAGCACCGTGCGGTGCGGGAAGAGGTCGTACTCCTGGTGCAGCAGCCCGATATAGCCCTTGGCCCGCCCCCTGAACTCAATGCCGGGCTTGGTCATATCCACCCACTCCTCACCGATGCGGACATTCATCTCGCCGGACGTCGGTTCGATGATCCCGGAGATCATCCGGGAGAGGGTGGTCTTGCCGGCTCCGCTCTTCCCGATGATCCCGAAGATCTCCTTCTCGGAGACCTCGAATGAGACGCCGTTCACTGCCTTGACCATGCCCCGGTCCACTGAGAGGTAGCGCTTGATCACGTCACGGGCGATAAGGATGTTAGCGCCGAGTTCGGCCCGGCAGTAGGTCTCCTGGTCGCTGTAGCCCTCCATGAAGCGGTCGATCACCTCGTCCGGTGACCCGATCACCTCGATCTCACCCTCCTTCAGCATGATCGCACGGTCGGCGACGTCCCGGATCACCTGCGAGAAGTGCGAGGTGACCATCATGCCCATGTCGTTCTTCTTCGCCGCTTCATTGAGCATGCCGTGGACGAGGTTCGCCGTGCCGGGATCGAGGGTGCCGGTGGGTTCATCGGCAAAGAGCAGAAAAGGCTCCTTTGCCAGCTGCCGGGCCAGGACGACGCGCTGCTTCTCGCCACCGGAGAGGTCGCGGGCGATATGCATCATCCGGTGTGAGAGCCTCACCTCATCGAGCAGGTCGGCGGCGCGGGTGACGGCCTTCGACGAGGGATAGTTGATGTCCTCGAGCGCATGCATGACGTTCTCGATGACGCGGTCGTTGCCATAGAGGGCAAAGGTCCGCTGGAACATGATGGCGGATCGCGTCATGATTCGCCGTTTCAACGATTCGTTTGCCGGATCCCAGAAATCGACATCGATCGGGCTCAGAGAATGGCCGCATTTCGGGCACGCCTTCCCTGCTGCACTCGGGACATCCATCCAGCCGCACCCATCGCAGGCCGCCACATGATAGATGACTCTTCCGGATGTCGGGGGCTGATCGACGCCACGGATCAGGTGAAGGAGAACCGTCTTCCCTGATCCGCTGCGGCCGATCACACCGACTATCTCGCCCTCTGCAACTTCAAAACTGATATTGTTGAGTGCCCGTTTCTCACCAAAATCCATGCAAAGGTTCTCAACTGTGATTAACGCGGTCATAATTCACTCCTTTGAATCCCTAACGGTAGTGTAGAAGTCAGATCATATTAACCCTTATATTGAGACAACTTCACGCCCGGAAATATCCCGGACAATCGGTACGACCTCACTGACATTCCCGACGATATAATCTGCCGCAGAACAGAGTTCCTGCGGCTTTTCATTCGATTGCTGCTCGGATAGAATGGATATGTCAGCTTTTCTGAATGCCTGAAGGTCATTGATGCCGTCGCCGACCATCACCACCGTGCCGTAGCAGCGTTTCAGGTCCTCCACGATCTGGGCCTTGATCGAGGGCGTTGCAATCCCGTGCACCTGATCGCGGGGAATACCGAGGTGATCGGCGATCCGCTCCAGCTTCGCCGCCCGGTCGCCCGATGCGATGAAGGTGGCCACCCCCATCGAATGGAGATCGGCGATCGCCTCCTTCGCCCCCTCAAACGGACGACCGCCGGCGGTGACGGTGAACTCGATCCCGCCGAGCGAGAGGTTGAGGATGGCGCCGGAGTCCATCACCACCAGCGACTCCTCCCGCAGCGTCCCCCAGACATCCCTGATGCAGACCTGCAGGTCCCCCACCAGGGCCCTCCGGTCAGAATACAGGATCTCTGCCAGTCGTTCATGCGGGATCACCTGTCTGAGGCAGGAGATCCCGAACCCCACCGATCGGTCGCAGAGATACGTCGAGAGGTATTCGTCCGGCGGGGCGGCGATCACGTCCCGTGATGAGGCATGCAGGGCGATGAGAACGCGTGAGCGGTCCATACAGGTGAGAAGCGTTGTCTCGACGCCCGACAGGGTCTTTCCGGCGACGACGTCGCGAGCGGTCCGGTAACTCTTCAGGAGTGTTCCCGCACTGTCAAATACCACGGCTACGGTCATGAATACACACAGGCAACGCTTATGTAATCGGATATTCTTCTACTGCATTAAAGTATGTTGCTGAATGACACTGCAGACCAGATCCGCTCGATGGAGATCCGGGGCGCCGGACGGATCGCCCGGGCAGCGGCCGGAGCACTGAGGGATTATGCGGCAGGACGTGAAGATCAGGAGATGTCTGCGTTCCGGCGCGCCATGCGCGAGGCAGCCGCCGTCCTCCTCGAGACCCGCCCGACGGCGGTTTCCCTGCCCAATGCCGTGCAGTATGTGATGCGCTCGTTTGCCGAAGCATCGACACCCGAGGAGGCGAAGGCGGCGATCCGATCCGCCGCAGACTCCTTTATCCTCTCGTCCCACCATGCGGTGGAGTGGATCGGCGAGATCGGCGCCCGCCACATCTCGGACGGCGACCGCATCCTCACCCACTGCAACTCCGAGGCGGCCCTCGCCTGCATCCTGACCGCCCACCGGCAGGGGAAGGAGATCGAGGTCGTTGCCACCGAGGTGAGGCCGAGAAACCAGGGGCTCCTGACGATCCGGACGCTGAACGATGCCGGAATCAGGACGGAGTATATTGTCGATTCGGCGGTGCGGACCTTTATCAACGATGCGGACCTGGTGATCACGGGCTCAGACGCCATCACCGTCAACGGGGCCGTGGTGAACAAGATCGGCACGTCGCAGATCGCCCTGGCCGCCCATGAGGCGCGGACGAACATGATTGTGGCCGCCGAGACCTACAAGTTCGCCCCCAGGACGATCCTGGGGGAGCGGATCGCCATCGAGGAGCGCGGGGCGGAGGAGGTGCTCGATCCGGCGATCGCCGCCGGACTGCCGAACGTGACAGTCAGGAACCCCGCCTTCGACGTCACACCGGCGTCGTATGTGGACCTGATCGTGACCGAAATGGGAGCGATTCCGCCGGTGATGGCCTGTATCATCATCAGGGATCACCTGGGATGGGGAATAGAGGAGTTTCACAAGGCATTTGAGATAGACAGCTCAACACAGGAGTGAGAAGAATGGAAGACGTCACTGCAACCTATTATTTCCGCCCGAGGGCCGATACAACACCCGAAGCGGCGGCACAGGCAATCGTCGAGGAGGAGACGACCGGCACCTGGACCGACATCACCACCACGACGGAGTATGTCCGCCGCCTGGACGGCGAGGTGCTCTCCCTGGAGGCCTCGGGGAAGGGTTTCGTCACGCGGGTGCGCTACCCGGCCGAGATCTTCGAGGCCGGGAACATCCCGCAGTACCTCTCGGTGGTGGCGGGCAACCTCTTCGGGCTCGCCCGCCTGGAGGCGGTTCGCCTGATCGACGTCGATTTCCCGGAGAGTCTGGTGCCGTTCAGGGGACCAAAGTTCGGGATGGAGGGCGTGCGAAGGCTGATCGGAACGACGGAGCGCCCGCATGTGGGCACGATCATAAAGCCGAAGGTGGGGCTGAACCCGAAGGATACCGCCGGGGTGGCCTATCACGCCGCCGTCGGCGGTGTCGACCTGATCAAGGACGACGAGACCCTGACCGACCAGACCTTCTGCCGGCTTGACGAGCGCCTTTCGGCGGTGATGGAGCGCCTCGATGAGGCGAAGGAGCAGACCGGGCGGCAGGTGCTGTATGCGGTGAACATCTCGGCGCGGGCCGACGAGATCGTGGAGCGGGCCGAGCACGCCATCGATCTTGGCGCCAATATGGTGATGATCGACGTGATCACCTGCGGTTTCACCGCCCTGCAGGCGCTGGCCGAGGCCCAGTCGGTGCGGGTGCCCATCCATGTCCACCGCACCATGCATGCCGCCATCACCCGGAACCCGGAGCACGGGATTGCAATGCGCCCGATCGCACGCATCGTCCGGATGCTCGGCGGCGACCAGCTCCACACCGGCACGGTCTCCGGGAAGATGAGCCACGACGTCGACGAACTCCGCGGCGACAACGCCGCCCTCACCGAACCGTATTTCGGGCTGAAACCGACCTTCCCGGTGGCGAGTGGCGGGCTGCACCCCGGCAAGGTGGCGGCCGAACTGACGAACCTGGGCACGAACATCGTTCTGCAGGCCGGCGGCGGGATCCACGGTCACCCGGACGGCACCGAGGCCGGCGCCCGGGCGATGCGGCAGGCGGTGGACGCCTTCATGGAGGGTGTCTCGGCCGACGAGTATGCAAAGGACCATTATGAGCTGAAGCGGGCCCTTGAGCGGTGGGGGAACCGCTGAAGCCCCGAACCCTTTTTGACCGCTCACACCCGGGGATCGCAAAAGAACCATATGCCGGGGGGAGAGAGTATCAGTGCGCATGAACCGCTATCCCGCCCCCCCTTTCGACCTCTTCAACGTGTATTTTGAGCGGATCTACGATCCGACGATGCACCTCCTCCTCGCCTTCGACGGCCAGATCGATGAGGAGGTGCTGCGGACGGCGACGCTCCGCGTGATCGCTGCAAACCCCTATCTCGGCTGCCGTTTCGCCGAAGGGGAGGGGATGCCAGTCTGGGAGGAGATCGCAGAGGAGGAGCGGGGACGGGGCTTTGTGGTCCTCCCTCCCGGCGCCGTCATGCCGCCGCCCCCCCTTGACGTCAGGAAGGGGCCGCAGGTGCGTATCGGGCTCTGCCGGGAGGAGGAGGGCGATCTGGTGGTCGTCACCTGCCACCACGGTTTCTGCGATGCCCGAGGGCTGATGGACCTGGCGCGGGAGATATTCGCCGCCTACCGCGAGATCGGGAATGATCCGGATTTCCAGCCCCGAACGACCGGCCTCTACGATCGGAGCACCGATCCGGTCCGGAGCAGGTTCTCGGAGGAGGAGTGCAGACGGGCCATAGAGGAGGAGGAGCCCTTCGTCGACCGCTGGCGTTTCCCGGTCGAGCGGACCGGACGGGGGACGCCCCGCATCGCCAGCCTGACCCTCCCTCCCGAACGGCTGGGGCGGACGCGGGCGTTCGGCAAAAGATACGGGGCCACCGTGAACGATGTCATGATCGCCGCCTTTTTCCTGGCCTTCCTGCGGATCAGGGACGATCCCACCGACCTGAATGCACCCCGCTCGGTGCTCACCGCCGCCGACCTCCGCCGTCACCTCGACGGCCCGGTCCCGCCCGCCAACCTCTCGGCCGCCTATGAGGTGACCCTGACGGCGGGCGCGGGTGCACGCCTCGAGGATGTGATCGAACAGGTGGCGGCGGCGACCCGGCACCGGAAGGCCGGTGCCCTCGGCCTGGGCTGCATCCTCTTCTACGAAGAGATCTATGGGGGCGGGATGGAGCGGGTGGAGGCGTTCTTCGAGGGGATGATGAGGGGCTATCTGGCGACAGGGCTGAAAAACCCGGTCTTTTCAAACCTCGGGATCATCGATGAGACAGAGATCCTCCCGTTGAAGGGGAAGGACGGGAAGATGCTCGACCTCTCCGATGCACGCTGCCTGCCCTGCATCTGCTGGCCCTACGGTTTCCTGATGACCCTCTCCACCTTCAGGGAGGCGATGACGCTCGTGATCGGCTACGAGGAGGGGCCGTACTCGACGGATACCGTGGAGCGTTTTCTGGAATATGTCGACGAATATCTCCCCTGAAGGGGCGGTGCATGGGCCCGGAGACACACACATACGGGATGGACCCACACGGTTTTGCCGCCGGTGACGGGGTTTTTCACCCCCCGCTCCCCCCAACAACGATAGAGGCGGGGATGATTAATTCGGGCGTCCATGGATGAAGGGGCCGTCCCGTGTAAAGCTCCCCGGAGTAGACAGGAGGATTTTCAGCATAAAACGCCCTCATCACCTCCACTTCATCACGATTATCATCAATCCCCTCCCTATCGCATTGACAGGGGTGGGTCCGGGAGGGGTCTCCCCTCCCGGTCTCGGGGGGAGAGATATCCCGGATCAGCGGTGACCGGGCCCATCACCCCTGACCATGATAGCATTTCGTGCCGTTTCCGAACCGGATCACCAGGGGTTCGGTGTCCAGGAGATCACCGTTTGCCAGCTCCACCGCTTTTTCGCCGACCGGCATGACGGCGGTGGTCTCGATACAGGCATACCCCCCGTACTCACCGACGCCTGACCCGTCCCTGACGCCGACGGCGGTATGGGACCGCTCCTCAAAGACCAGGAGGGCGGCATCGTAGCCCTCTCGGGCCATGAGGCCGATGAGCAGGACCGAGCGGTCGTCGCAGTCTCCCCCCTCGACGACGGTCTCCACCGGGAATTTCACGCCCGTCTCGTTGAAATCCCCTTCGAAGGGGAGGGACTGTACGAAGACGGCGAGAAGTTCGAGATATCCGTCGTCGTCCAGACCGGACGCATCGCGGATCGAGCGCAGGTCGGCGAGGATCTCGGCGTAGAGGCCCTCCTGGCATTCGTCAAAGATGAAGGCGGAATAATATTCCTGCATCATCTCCTCAGGCGGCATCTTCGAGTAGATCCGCGCCTCTTTCGGGGAGCGTTTCGCCCCCAGGTACACCGCCATCTCCACGGGCACCATGACGGAGTGATCCTCTGAATGGCAGGAAAACTGATGGGTGACTGCCCTGACACCGCTTTCACCGCAGACGACGATGCCGGGGTAGACGTTCTCCCTCACCGGCACCAGTCCGGAAATGGAGAGCAGCACCGTCCCGATGACTGCCAGTGAAAAGAGCAGGAGGATCCAGAGGAGAGGACGGACCGTTGCAGACACATCAAGGTGATGATTCTTCTCTGACCTAACCTTTTCGGCGGGTGCCCACTGCCTCCCCCGGACAGGTAGAGAGAAATGGTCCTACTGCACATTACAGTTCATGCAAATTCCGTTCACCAAACTCCACGGCAACGGCAACGACTTCATACTGATCGACGAAACAGCTGGTCCGGTCATCCCTGACGAGATGAAGGCGGATTTCGCCGCCGTCTACTGCGACCGGCGGTTCGGCATCGGCGGCGACGGCGTGCTCTTCCTCCTCCCCTCTGAGAGCGCCGATGTGCGGATGCGCCTCTTCCAGCCCGACCGGAGCGAGGCGGAGATGTGCGGAAACGGCATCCGCTGCCTTGCAAAATTTGCCTTCGAGGCCGGATACATGGGCGAGAAGGCCACGGTCGAGACGATGGCCGGCATCATGGCAGTGGAAATGGGATACAACGGCGATGGGTATTTCTGGGCGACGATCGAGATGCCTGCACCGGCGTTCACACGCTCCACCATTCCCGCCACCGGGGAGGGAGATTACAAGGAGGAGATCGGCCCCTTCACCGTCCATGCAACGAATACCGGCGTGCCGCATGCCGTGATCTTCGTCGACGACGTGGAGGCCGTCGATGTGGCGGTGGCCGCACCGCCAATCCGCCGCCACCCGACCTTCCCGAACGGCGCCAACGTGAACTTCGTGCAGGTCACCGGCGAGGCCTCGATCCGGATCCGCACCTTTGAGCGGGGCATCGAGGGCGAGACCGAGTCCTGCGGCACCGGGGCCACAGCCTCGGCGGCGGTCGCCCACCACCTCGGTCTCGTCGGCGACGAGGTGGAGGTCGAGACAAACGGCGGACCGCTCGTGATATCCCTGGGGGAGCGGACCCTGATGCGGGGTCCGGCGGAGACGGTGTATTACGGCGTCATCGAGGCGTGAGAGAATACCAGCACTATTTTTTTAGGCAGAGAGGAGCGGGGGATCCTGCCTCGGTCATCCGATGGCCGTTTTGCAGGCGAGAAAAACCCTGGAATTGACGCGACTCATCTTCACTGAGTGGGAAGCGTCCCCCGGATCCCTCCGGTACCGCCTGTAAGGACGGAACAGGCGGCATCCCACCATATCGTTTATCATGTGACTCACGAGATACGGACCATCTGTCGGTAGACAGGGGGGACGGTGATCATCACATGGCCGGGACACACGGCGACCGCACAGCCGAGCCTGAGAGTATCATCAGGATAGAGCACCTCTCCAAGGTCTTCAGGGACGGGCGGCGCCAGGTGAAGGCGGTGGACGACGTCTCCTTTGAGGTGCAAAAAGGAGAGATCTTCGGCCTGCTGGGTCCGAACGGTGCCGGGAAAAGCACGATCATCCGCATCCTCACCACCCTGCTGCGGCCCACGTCGGGAAAGGCATTCGTCGGCCCCTACGACGTCGTACGCCATCCCGAGGAGATCCGTCGGGTGATCGGGGTCTGCCCCCAGACCAGCACGCTCGACCTCGAACTCACCGCCTACGACAACCTGGACTTCTACGGCAACCTGCTGGACATCGATCCCCGACACCTCGACGCCAGGATCCGGGAACTCCTCGATATGGCCGACCTCACCGACCGCGCCCATGCCCCGGTGCAGACGCTCTCGGGCGGGATGAGGAGGAAACTCGAGATCGTGCGGGCCTTCATCCACCGGCCCCTCATTCTCTTTCTGGACGAACCGACGATCGGCCTGGACCCGGAGTCCAGGCGGGAGGTCTGGCAGCAGGTGACCGCCCTGAACCAGGAGGAGACGACGATCATCCTGACCACCCACTATATGGACGAGGCGGAGAAGTTCTGCGACCGCATCGCCTTCGTGGATCGGGGGCGCCTTCTCCGCCTCGACACCACCGAGAACCTCAAGCACTCCCTCCCTGCAGGGGACGTCATCGAGATCGGGATTGAGGCGGTGGATGAGGAGGCCCTGAGAGACCTCCGGGCGGACCGCCGCCTCACCTCCGTGGAGGTGCGGGAGCACAAACTCATCATATCAGCCGAGAACGGGAGCCGTCTGCTTCCCTCGATCGTCGAGACCTTCGAGCGGCACGCCATCCCCATGACCTCGATCGCCATCCGCTCCCCCTCGATCGAGGACGTCTTCATCTATCTCACCGGCAGGCGGCTGGACGGCGGGAGGGGAGAGCCCGCCGGGCCCCCCCGGAAGAGGGGGGACCGTCCATGATGCGGGGGGCCATCGCCATCTTCAGGCGGGACTTCAAGAAGTTCATGGGCAACCCGGTGATCATCGTGATGACCCTGTTCATGCCCATTATCTACCTCATCGTCTTCGGGAACGCCATGGGCGGGACGATCACCCATATCCCCATCGGGGTGGCGCAGGAGGAAGCGTTCGGGGACGAGACGCCCCTTTTCCTTGCGGCCGTCGACGGTCTCCGCCACTATCACATGGACGACAACCCGCAGATTTTCGACGTCACGGTCTTCTCCGGGGAAGTGACCGCAAAGAAGGCATTTGCCGACGGGAGGGTGATGGCCATTGCAATCTTCCCCATGGAGGTCTCAGACGATCGCCCGGTCCGCCTCTACCTGGACAGTTCGGAGTACATGATCCCGGACCTGATCCAGTCGGGGGTGAGCAGCGTGATGGCGCAGTCGGGGGCAAAGAACCCGTTGCAGGTCTCGAAGGTCTACGGCGACATCGACTACATCCAGTTCTTCGGGGTCGGGGTCATCGTGATGGCGATCTTCATGACCACGATGATGGGCGGCGGGATTGGCCTGATCCGCGATAGGGAGAACGGGATCATCGAGGGCTACCTGGTCACGCCGGTGAAGCGGTCGAGCATCATCCTCGGGATCATCGCCAGCGGCACGGTCAAGGCATTCATGGCCGGGTTCATCATTTTTCTGGTCGATATCTTCGTGGCGGGCGTGACGGTCCACAGCATGGAGACCTTCCTGATGGTGCTCGCCGTCCTCTTCGTCATCAGCATCGGGATCACGAGTCTGGTGGTCTCGTTTAGCTCGCGGTTCTCCGCCCAGCAGGAGTACGCCTCGGTGGTGGCGTTCCTGAACCTCATCCTGTTCATGACCAGCGGGGCGTTCTACCCGGTGCTCGGCATGCCGGACTGGCTCCGCTGGATCGCCACAATCAACCCGGAGTACTATGCGATCCATGCCCTGCGGAGCCTGATCCTCCGGGGGCAGGCGGCCCTCATCGGCATGGACCTGCTGGCGATCTTCATCTTCTCCGGCATCGCCATCGCCCTCGGGATCACGACCTATCGGCGGACGCTGGAGTGAGGGGGGGGATCTGCCGCGGGGTTTCGCGAGGTTATAACCCGGCATAAATGGGGGGTTTTGAGGGGTTATAACCGGGCAATATTCAGGATGATCGCAGGCTCATGGCGGTGCGGCCATCGGCAACCCGGTCATCGTGACCGGATACCAGTAGTTTATTAAAAATTTGATCTGAATCCTATCGAATTGAATGCGATCGCCCAAGGAAAGATCAAAATAGTCTGCTGACGCCACAATATAGCCAAATACCCCCAGACAAGGGGACAGGCCCTCCGAGCACAAGAACGTTCTTATTGTGCGGTCGCCGCTCTAGACGATCATCTTGATATCCTAATCAACGGGCAAATCACCCAGAGGATCCGGATTCAAGAACTGATCGGGATGGACGTGAACCGGTTCTCCATCCACCCTCTCCGCAGGGTTGCATCAAATGCCCCCTGTGAGACCTTGTTCCGACATCATCTCTCGAAAGTCGGTCTCACCACACTGGAGAGTGTCAATTCTCAGATCTTCCAATCTTCGCAGTTCAACTCCTGAAGAAGGGTAAAAAATATCGGTTTACTATCGATCTGACAAGCGATCCGTATTACGGTGACATTGACAAAACCAATGAGGAGCATATCATCTGGGGAAAGCAGAAAAAGTCAACCACCCGATTCTATTCGTATCTTTCCCTGTATATCATTCATAAAGGGGAACGGGAGACTGTTGCGCTTTTCCCGACATAGAAGGGCGTTCCAACCTGACTTCCCGAAAATTAAGTACATGATCTAATTTTACTCGTTGTTATTATCTTTAATTTGGTTGAATTTGTTAAAAATATCGGCAATATGATAAATTTAATAATCCGAATGGATTGGTCCGCCCGTCTACCAATTAAGCGCATAGGTTGACCCGAATCTTGCTGAATATCAGGATAAATGAAAAATGAGAAGTGTTCCTGATAGTCCTTTGCTTATTAGGTGGGAACCCAAGTTCTGAATCTACAAAGTGACGGTGTTTCCATCAGATTCAACTTTGTGGGCAGTGATACCCTTATTCAACACAGCCTTTGCCCAAAAAGTACATATACTGTACCAATATTGTGTAAAATATGGGGGATCTTACCGGCACTCTCTTCCTCTCTAATAAGCGGAAAAAGCTCCTACTCTTCCTTAAAAATGGGGTTCGGACTTGGGATGAAATTAAAACAAATCTTAATGTTACTGCAAGTGGTATGCTGCCACAGATACATGTCCTCGAAAATGAAGGATTAATTATTCGTTCAGGTAAAAAGTATCGATTAAGTGATCAAGGAATGCTCATCGTACATTTCATGGAACCACTGGTTTCCACCATTGAGTCCCTTGAGAACAACAAAAATTTCTGGAAAGAGCATAATATCAGCGCCATTCCATTGAAGATGCTTCAACGTTTGTCAGAGTTAAAAAACACCAGCGTCACGGAATGTAGCATAGAGGAGAGTTTCGAGCCTCACACCCACCTCCTCGACAATATTGAAAAATCATTCAGTCTGAAGGGAATTTCGCCAATCGTGAATCCGATGTATCCCCATTTTTTTTTGAATGGGGCAAAACAGGGTAAAAATGTCTCACTGATACTCACAAGGAATGCTTTCGAGAAAATCGGGAAAGATTATTCACCCTATCTTGAAGAAGGATTGCAATATGGAAATGCGGCCCTGTATGTCTATCACGGCAACATTCGTTTCGCCTCTTTCGTAACCGAAGTCTACTTCTCTCTATCCCTGTTTTATCATAACGAAGCGTTTGACTCGATAAGAGATCTGGTTAGCACCGATCCCTCAGCAATCGCATGGGGAAACGATCTCTTTTCCCATTACTTGGCTCTATCAGAAAGGATTACACAGTACCAGCTTACGAATGAATAATGCCATGGCCGATTCCTCTCAGCGAGGAGAATAAAGAAGAAGTTACGTATGCCGCTCGCAAATAAATTAGAGCGCATATCCGGACATTCCGTAGGTTCTCCTTCAGGAGTAGTATTTTTCGGACTCTGCCCCAAGCAACCTCAGTATCGTCCTCAACTCCTCATTCAGGTTCGTCAGCCGTTTCACCCTCCTCCCATCCTCGACCACCACAAACTCCGAAACAGGAAGAACCTGACTTCCCGAAAATTAAGCACATGATCTAATTTTACTCGTTGGTATTACCATTAATTTGGTTGAATTTGTTAAAAATATCGGCAATGTGCTATAAATTTTAATAATCAGAAGTGAGTGGCCCGCCCGCCCACTAATTAAGCGCATAAGTTGACCTAAATCCAGCTGAATATCAGGATAAATGAAAATTGAGAAGTGTTCCTGATAGTCCTGTGCTTATTAGGTGGGAAGCCAGGGTGATATCGAGGGAGCTGAACCAGTAGCTAGGGTGATCATCCAGCCACTTTTCGGCTGCGATCCGTGCATCCGGTTCACAGACGAACTCGCGTGTACCGAGTTTTCGGAGAGAGGTCTTCGCCTTCGCCAGATTCTTCTCAAAGGTCTTTCCTGCCGCGTATGCATCTCTGCGGAGTGGTAGAGGATCCCATTTCTGCCGGATCCCGGCGTATTCGCTGAAATGCTCGGAGTATCCGTATCGTTCATCGGCGCAAGGAGAGAACGAACACTCAGAACGGATCAGGGTTCGTGTTTCAGTGATCGTGGCCGGCACCCGGCTGATCCAGAACAGACGTTGCCCCATACTCTGCAGGTTTTTTGCCGCGTTAAACGCAGAATCGGCCACAAGATAGACCTTTTCATCGGATCTCAGATTGTCTTTGAGATTCTCGATGATTGTCATGATCGTTTCTTTGTCTGATTCGTTCCCGGAGAAGGTCTGGAGAAAGAGAGGTACGCCGTAATGGTTCGAGCCATGCCGAGGACGAACCGCTTGAGATCCCCCGCCCATCCTTCGGATGGCCGTAGGTGATCTCGATCTATCCGACATTGAAATCGGGCTCGTACTCGCCGGTGATACTGAATTTGGTGGTATCGATATGGATGCAATGTGAGCCGAATTCGGTTGGAAGGAGGCACTGTGCGACGATCTCGTTGAAGAGTTTGGTGGGACCATAGGCGGCGATCGCATCGAGGGTTCGGCCAAGGTCATCGTCGTTGAGGTGCTCGCGAGTGATGCCTTCACCGAGGAGACGTTCAACGGCGATATCGTCGAAAAATTCAGGAAAAAGATAGAGGCGGCGTTCGATGAACCCGAGACCGTTGAGCGCCATTTCTTTGACGACATCTCCGTGAGGAGATGATGTGGCCGTGTTTTGGGGATTGCACGGTCGATTACCGGGGCGATCTGGAGGGAGTCGTAGGCCCCGGCGACGATCCCGAGATGATCGATCGAGACGTTGGAGCCTTCAATGAAATCAGCAGAGGACGGCACATGTGGGGCTTGTAGCCCAAAGTACAAGGATCCTGCGGTCGGATTAATTCGGATGGGCCATCATACTCGTGCAGATGGTGGGTTGAAGATTATTTTAACAATATTCAAAAAAATCAACCACCCACATTTTTTGTAAACATTATATTTTAACACACGATTTGATATATACCATATTATAAATATCATATTTTTTGACATTCTGGGTTAACTCAGCCCAATTAATGAGGTCAATAATATCAGATCGAGCAATAGGAGGAAAATCATGTCATGGGAGCGTGTTTGGGGTTCAACGGAGTTTGTCGTGGTGGATGGTGAAACAGGCACCGTATACGCGAAACCTAACGCATCAACCGGGCTCACTGGTGGGATCTATCAATGGGATGGAACACCTTTCGGCTGGAAGGCACTCGGAGGCAAGATGGCCACCTGTGTGACGGCTGGCTGGGCACCAAAGAGCTATCTTTACGGCATTGATGATCTGGGAGAAGTACATCGCTATGACCGAGGTGCAGGATCCTGGATATCTATAGGAGGCCCCTCGAATGGAAAGGCGAAAGTGATCTTTGGAGGACCAGATCAGTTGATAGCAGTCGCAGCGCAAGGTTCGTCGGACATATTCCAATGGGAAGAGTCAGCAAGTGCTTGGAGACGGATCGGGGGACCAGCCAAAAAAATCGTGATTGGCAAGAGTGGTGACATCGAGTTTAAGTTTCAGGTCTATGGTCAGTCACCAGACGACGCCCCCACCTCAAAGAAAGGCATTTACCAGTGGCAAGGCAGCTGGCACAAGCAAGGCGGACCAGCGACCGATATATTCGTGAGTCGGTCACAGATCTTCGCCACTAACCCGACATCTGGGGATATCCTCATGAAAAGCCCTACCGGCTGGAAACGCATTGGGGGCCCTGGCCAGCAGTTCGCCACCGATCACAATGGTCATGTTTATGGCATCTCACCAGGAGGCGGAGCTGTCTTCCGCTGGACTGGCACACCAAACAACTGGGAGAAGATAGGTGGCGCTGCATCGGCGATCTTCGCCGGATGGGATGGCCAGTTGTTCGCGACCAGCCCGACAACATCAGAGTTGTGGCACTATCGGCCCACATGTCAAGATGTAGGAACAATGCCGGCTTTTCATGGAGTAATCCACACAGAGAAGATGAAAAACATCTTGGGCCCCCGTAAGATAATGATCATCCTATGGGATCCCCACCGGCCGAGTCACCCCCGCCCGGCCCGAGAGCAAGTCGAGTCCACAATCTTCGGCCCCAAACCAAGCCTCCAAAACTGGATACAGGAGAATTCAGGCGGAAGGGCGACGCTCGTGAACGCAGGCGTCTTCGGCTGGTATGACGCACCAGCCTCCAAACAAGGTGATCACTATTGGGACAACCCTGATCCAAACTCTGAAGATCCAGCCAAGCGCAGCCCAACATACCATGCGGATAAGTACCACGACGGTTGGCTCAGCGGACATGTTGAGAAGTGGGCGGACGCTATCCGCCGCGCTGCCAGTGATACGAATTTTGCATCGCACGATGTGAGCGGCAATGGCAAGCTGACATCGAATGAACTCGGCATCTTCCTCTGCTACCCGCAGAATAAATCCCTCGGATACGGCCGACCTACTGCAGGTAAGCAGCATCCTACGGCGGAACCTCTGGTTGTCGATGGTGTTGAGATCCCATGGATCGTGGAATGGTACCTCGGTTCGCCACCTAACTTCGGCGTTGGAGCGCACGAACTCGGCCACCTTATGCTCAACACACCAGACCTGTACTTCATGGGCCACTGGCCGTTTGCTGCCGCCGCGTACTCAGTGTCGGATCAGGCTCTAGGTCAACACCTGTCGGCGCCCGAGAAACTCAAGCTCGGTTGGCTCGACTACACCGTCGTCACCCATGACGGCAACTACACCCTTACCGATGTCGAAACCACCAGCAAGGCACTGATCGTGATGAACCCTAAGAGGGGTGGTGACGAATACTTCCTCCTTGAGAATCGGTGGCGCGGCACATCTTACGACGCTGGCGGCTTCGGCATTGGCCCCGGCATTCCCGCCGATGGTCTGGCCATCTGGCATGTCATCGAAGACCCTGCCTTATTTAACACGGTGACGCCATGGCCACCGACCGGCGTACAGAACGAATGGGGAAGGCTAGGTATCCGAATGATCCGTGCGAACGGAGGTGCCCCAGTCGATGATAAAAAAGCCCTATTTTCGATTGCCGATACCGTCATATCCGACTTCACTCACCCTGCGAACCTTCGATGGCTGCATGACAAACCAAGTGGGATTCGTATCAAGATGCTCAATGACGCCTCTCCTACGATTCATCTTGAGATCGGTGTTAGTTGTCCAGGATAATATCACAAAACACAGAATACCCCCTCACACCCCCCGGATCCCCTCCTCCACGATCACATAATCGAACGAGGTATCCGCCGGTCTCGACCGGTGCTTCTCCAGCACGATCCTCCGCGTACCGCCCCGCCGCTCGATCCGCAGGATCGCCTTCGAAATATGCCCGAGGGAGGTGCCGCCCAGCCCGAAGAAGACGTCGGTGTCCACGTCCATATACACCTGGTTGGTGATCAGCACCGGGATCTCGTACTTCTTCGCATACCCTAAAAGCAGCACCATATGGCGGGAGAGGGTGCGGAGGGCGTCCTTCATCGTCCCGAGTTCTGAGCGGTAGAGGGCCGTGGCCGAGTCCATGACGATCAGCCCGACATTCTTCGCCCGCAGCAGCGCCTCGGCCTCGCCGATCATCGCCCCCTCCTGGACGAAATCCGATGGTTCGAAGAGGTAGAGGCGTTCGGCCAGGGCCTCGGCCTCCTCACCTGCGATCTGCTCGAAGCGGTCGGCCGAGAAGCCCTCGGTATCGATGAACACCACCGACTCGCCCCCCCGCAGGCAGGAGACCGCCGCCATGATCGCAAGGGTGCTCTTCCCGCTGCCGGGTTCGCCATAGACCTGCGTGATCGTCCGCCGCTCCAGACCGCCGCCCAGGAGGTCATCGAGGGGGGCGGAACCCGTGGAAAGGCGCGAGAGCCTCATCGCCCCTCCCCCTCCAGGTCATGCCATGCCGCCTCCTCGACGATCCGGGCCAGGTGCCGCACCGGCACGCCCAGGTCCTCGGCCCACGCCCGCACCTCATCGGACTCGGCCTTCACCGAATACACCGAACCCTCCAGGGAGGCGACCTTCACCGCGATCTCCCGGCGCTCGCCGGCATACTCGGTTGTCACCAGTACCATCCGGCGTTCTGCGGTGAGGCGGTGGACCGAGGAGATGCAACGCACCCCCAGGGTGCCGAGTTCTGTGGCCATCATCGTCGAGAGGCGGGCGGAATCGGCCGGCCGACAGACCACCCGCACCAGGTGGCCCGCCCGCCCCTTCTTCATCGTCGCCGGTATCACCGATACATCCCTGGCCCCGGCCGCAAACAGGCACTCCATCGCATGGGCAAGCACCTCCCCGGTGACATCATCCACATTCGTCTCCAGCAGGTCCACCGTGTCGCCGCCCGAACCCTCTTCGGATTCCATCACGACCGCCCTGAGCACATTGGGCACCCCCTCGGGGTCGCGGCTGCCGGCGCCGTATCCGCTGGCGATCACCCTCGCCGCACCGATCCGGTCCGCCCGGACGGTCGAGAACTCGGCAAGCAGGGCGGCGCCCGTCGGGGTGCAGAGCTCCCCCTCCCCGCCGCCGACGACGGTTTCAAGGTCCGACTCCCGCAACACCGCCAGCGTCGCCGGCGCCGGGACCGGGATGACGCCATGGGCCGAGCGGACCGTCCCCCTCCCCAGGGCCACCGGCATCACCGCCACGGCGTCCACGTGCAGGCTTTCGAGCGCCGTGCACGCCCCGATCACGTCGGCAATCGCATCGTCCGCCCCCACCTCGTGGAAGTGCGGGGCATGACCGTGGACGCTCTCCTCTGCCCGGGCGATCCGCCCATAGACCCGGCGTGCACGTGCAATCGCCGCCGCCGGGGCGTCCGCACCCTCCACGATGGCAAGCACCTCGTCGAGGCTGCGGTGGGCGTGCCCGGCCCGCGTCTCCACGCGGACCGCCCCGATCCCGCAGCGTTCGGTCCGGGAGAAGACGGGGTCCGCCACCACCGAGGCCATCGCCGCACGGACCTGCGCCTCGTCCGCACCGGCATCGAGGAGGGCCCCGATCGCCATATCACCCGCCGCACCGTGGAATGGATCAAGAAGGAGAAGCCGCATAACTGTGGCAGTACTTATAAATCCGGGCGTATATGATTGTAACGAATGCCGGAAATCTACCTTAAGGTCGACAGAGCATATCCGGAGGACCAGGGCGGGGGGAAGGCGCGCCTGGATCCCGACACCATGCTCCAGCTCCGTCTTTCGCCCGGTGATCTCGTTGAGATCACCGGGAAACACCGGACCGTTGCCAAGGTCTGGCGGGCGATGGTCTCGGACTGGCAGCAGGGAAAGATACGCATCGATAAATTCACCCGTGAAAACGCCGGGGTGGCCGTGGGGGACCGCATCCTTGTCAGAAAGGCGGAAAACGAGGTCGAGGCCCAGCACGTCGTGCTCGCCCCGCCCGAGGACATGCCCAGGCAGATCCCGATCAATTTCCAGAGCGTCGTCAACCACCTCATCGACTTCCCGATCATCAAGAACGACACCGTCCCGATACAGGCCGGACTCCCGTTCATGCAGCCGCAGATCGTGGCCTTCAAGGCCGTCGTCGTGGAGCCCGAGGACGCCATCATCATCACCAAGAATACGAAGGTCGAGTTCTCAGAAAAACCGGTGGCCGGGTTCGACGGAGCCAGAAAGATCTCCTACGAGGACATCGGCGGGCTCAAGGACGAACTCCAGCGGGTGCGGGAGACGATCGAACTCCCGATGCGCCACCCCGAACTCTTCAGGAAGCTCGGGATCGACCCGCCCAAGGGGGTGCTCCTCTACGGACCGCCCGGCACCGGCAAGACCCTGATTGCAAAGGCCGTCGCCTCGGAGTCGGGGGCGCACTTCATCTCCATCGCCGGGCCCGAGGTGATCTCGAAGTACTACGGCGAGTCGGAGCAGCGCCTGCGGGAGGTCTTCGAAGACGCCCGCCAGAACGCACCCTCGATCATCTTCATCGACGAACTGGACTCGATCGCACCCAAGCGCGAGGACGTCACCGGCGAGGTGGAGCGGCGGGTGGTTGCCCAGCTCCTGACGATGATGGACGGCCTCGAGGAGCGCGGGCAGGTCGTGGTGATCGGGGCGACCAACCGCCTGGACGCCATCGACCCCGCACTCCGGCGCCCTGGACGCTTCGACCGGGAGATCGATATCGGTGTACCGAACGAACGCGACCGGACCGAGATCTTCAGGATCCACACGCGGGGGATGCCATTGGCTGATGACGTGGACCTCGGCGACCTCGCCCGGCAGACCCACGGCTTTGTCGGCGCCGACCTGGCGGCGCTGGCGCGGGAAGGGGCGATCCGGGCGCTGCGGCGCTACCTGCCGGATATCGATCTCGAGGCGGACGAAATCCCGCCCGATGTGCTGGAGCGGATGGAAGTGCAGGCCGGGGACTTCAGGGAGTCCCAGCGCGACGTCTCGCCGAGCGCCATGCGCGAGGTGCTCCTGGAGGTCTCGCATGTGAGCTGGGAGGACGTCGGCGGGCTCGAGTCCGAGAAGGAAGAGGTGCGTGAGGCCGTGGAGTACCCGCTCACCAGCAGGGAGCGGTTTGAGGACCTCGGCATCCACCCGCCCCGCGGCGTGCTCCTCTACGGACCGCCCGGCACCGGCAAGACCCTGATCGCAAAGGCCGTGGCCTCAGAATCCGGAGCAAACTTCATCCCGGTGCGGGGCCCGCAGCTCCTCTCGAAGTGGGTCGGCGAGTCCGAACGGGCGGTGCGGGAGATCTTCAAGAAGGCCCGGCAGGTGGCGCCGTCGATCATCTTCTTCGACGAACTCGACGCCCTGGCCCCGGCACGGGGCGGCGGCACCGAATCGCACGTGATAGAGAGCGTCTTAAACCAGATCCTCACCGAGATGGACGGCCTCACCGAACGCGGCGACGTGGTGGTGATGGGGGCGACCAACCGCCCGGACATCGTCGATCCCGCCCTGCTGCGTCCGGGCCGGTTCGACCGATTGGTGTATATCGGCGCCCCGGACCGGAAGGGACGGGAGACGATCCTGAACATCCACACCCGCTATATGCCGATCGAGGGATCGGTCATGAACGAGGCCGTCAGCGTCACCGACGGGCTGGACATCTCTGCCCTCGAGGACATCGCCGCCTCATTGCCCGGGGACGCACCCCTGGAGATCGAGACCTTCAGAACAGCGTCGCAGGGAGTCTCAAAGGGGCATGGCGAACCCCTCGCTCCCGGGGCCAGGCGGCGACTGATCGCCGACCTCCTCCATGCCCGACGGCTCCGTCTCGTCGACCCCGGCAGGAAGGCGGTTCTCCAGGGTATCGCCACCATGACCGAGGGCTATGTGGGGTCAGACCTGGAGGCGCTCTGCCGGGAGGCGGGGATGTTTGCCATGCGGGAAGAGACCGGAGTCGTCCTGAAAAAGCACCTCGAAGAGGCGGCCGGAAAGGTGCACCCCACGATGAACGAGCGGTTGTCCGATTACTACAACCGTGTCCGCGGCCATTTCAAGGGAGGGCTCCCCGAACAGGTCCAGCCCCCCGAATACCAGTAACCTTTTTTCCGGGCGGGGCCCCACATATATAGTACACTGTACACACTCATACATTAAGGCCGATTGTTGCCGAACAGGAGTTCAGGATGCCGAATATCACCACATTTCTCGATGTCAATGCCCGTTATCTGAACGGTCCCGCATTTGTCTTCGGAAGGGACGGCCGGAGCCTCACCTTCCCGGAACTGCGGGACACCGCCTGCCGCCTGGCCGGAGGGCTCGAGGCCCTCGGCGTGATGAAGGGCGAGCGGGTCTGCATCTATCTCGATACCTCCCCTGAATATCTCCTCTCCTACTTCGCGATCTGGCGAATCGGGGCTATCGCCGTCCCCACCAGCACCGTCTGGCACGAGGACGAACTGCGCTACGCCATCCAGGATTCCGGTGCGGTCGCCGTCATCACCGATGGGCGGGGCACGGAGACCGTGCGGCGGATCCAGGGAGAGTGCCCGGCCCTGGCCCACATCTGCGTGACGGATGGGGCACAAGAGGGCGAGGTCCCATGGGAGGACCTCTATGCCGCCGAACCGCTGGAAGGCGCCGTCAACTGCGCCTTCGACGACCTCTGCCAGCTCCAGTACACCTCAGGAACGACCGGGAGGCCGAAGGGGGCGATGCTCTCCCACGGCAACTGGATGAACGCCCTGGCCACCGAACGCGAGGTGCTCGATCTGAGGGAGGGCGACGTCTATCTCGGCATCTACCCGATGGGGCATGTGGGCCTCTCCTGGGGGCTTGCCGTGCTCAAGGCGGGAGGCACCTTCATCTGCATGGACCGCTTCGACCCCGGGGAATACCTCCGACTGATCGAGGAGCACCGGGTCACCGTGCTGGCGGCGATGCCGCCGGTGATCCACACCCTGATCCGCTCGAAACCCGGCACCGAAGAGCGGCTGAAGAGTGTCAGGTGCGTCATCAGCGGCGGCGGCCCCCTGCTTCCGGTCATCTGGGAGGAGTTCGACCGGCGGTTTTCGATCCCGATCGTGAACGCCTACGGACTCTCCGAGACGATCGTCGTCGGATCGGCGACCACCGTCGTCCCCTCCCACTATGACCTCCACCGCGGCCACCTCTCCGTCGGGGCGCCGGTCGGGTATGCCGAGGTGCGGGTGGTGGCCGAAGAGGATCCTGACCGCGAACTCGACGCCGGCGAGATCGGGGAGATCGCCCTCCGCGGCCCCTCGGTGGCACAGGGCTACTGGGGGATGCCGGAGGCCACCGAACGGGTCTTCCTCCCGGAAGGCTGGTTCCTGACCGGCGACCTCGGGTATCTGGACAGAGACGGCGTGCTCTTCATCACCGACCGGAAAAAGGACATGATCATCATGTCGGGGTGGAAGATCTACCCCACCGAGGTGGAGAACGTGATCATCGAACACCCCGGCATCGCCGATGTGGCCATCTTCGCCCGCCCGGATGAGCGACGCGGCGAGGTGCCGGTGGCGGCCGTCGTGCTGAACCCCGGTCACCAGATCACCCAGGCGGACCTGGAGGCCTACTGCAGGGAGCGGCTTGCCAGTTACAAGGTGCCGCGAGAGATGGTGATCGTCGACGACCTGCCGCGCGTCGGCGGCTGGAAACTGCTCAGGCGAACCCTCAGAGAGCACTACCCGGAGCCCACCACAGACTAATCTTTTTTTACTGCGAAAAAGCCCAGGCCCGCGTATGGAGAAGCGAAGCATTCATATACAGGAATCGCCAGTAACTGATAGAGATCATCTGGACCGGGCCGGCGGCCCGGAGGGGTGCAATACAGGAATGGAACGTGAAGACCGACGATCAACAGGGCTTGTGGGGCTCGATCTTGCCCTTGAAGGAGGGATACCAAAGGGTGCGGTGATCCTTGTGGTGGGTAACCCGCTCAATGGTCTCGACCTCTTTGCCCGGCAGTTCTGGCAGATCGAGGAGGAGAAAAGCGATGGCGGCACCTATCTGATACTCGACGGCGACCCACTCGAGGGCATGATCGATGTCAGGGAGAAAAAACTCGGACAGTTCGGCGACCTGATGCAGGGAGAGAGGGTCGTCGTGGACTCACTCTCGACGCTCATCCTGGACCACGGGCTTGATGCCGCCCTCGACCTTATCAGGCAGGCGCAGGACTACGCCCGCAGGGAAGGGGCAAATGTGCTCTGCACCCTCTACGAAGGTCTGCACTCACCTATCGAGGAGATCAGACTCTTCCGCGCCGCTGACGGCTACTTTGAACTCAGGCAGCAGATCGACGGGTCGGAGGTCCAGCGCAAGATGGGCATATTCAAGATGAAGGGGCTTGACCTCCCGAACCAGCTGGTGCCCTACAATATCACCGCCGAGGGGCTCGAACTCTCGACCACCAAACGGGTGGTGTGAGCAGACCGATTCCAGGGACCGGAGCATCCACGATCCCCACTCCTCTCAAAAAAAGAAATTTTTTTGCATCAGAGTTCGGCCCTGACCGCCGCGGCGGCCCGGACCATATTCGAGAGCTTCTCAAAGGCGACGTCGCGCTGGAGCATCCGCAGCCCGCAGTCCGGGTCCAGGATCATCTGATCCGGGCCGAAGACCTCAACACCCTTCTCGATCCGCTTCTGGATCGTCTCCACGCTCTCCACACCGGGATCGGCCGAGGCAACACAGCCAAAGCCCACGCTCCGCCCCTTCAGGTCCCGCCTGGAGAGCACCTCCAGGTTTTCGGCACTTTCTGAGAACTCAAAGTCCAGCACCGAGACCTGCACCCGCAGGACATCATCGATCACCCCTCCGATCTCACCGCAGACGTGCATGCACGATGGGACGCGGAGCACCGAGGCGATCATATCCACCGCCTGCCGCCCGACGACGAGATCGGCGGCGCCGGTGGAGAAGATCGGTTCGTCGATCTGGATCATCGTCGCACCCGCCGCCTCCAGGGCCCGCGCCTCGGCGGAGAGCGCCTGCGCCAGGTCCAGGATCAGTTCGGCCCGGCCCCGGTAGGTGGGGGTGTCGATCCGCAGGCCATGCGCAAGCGTCGAGGGGCCCGTGATGATCCCCTTCACCTTCGGGTGCCGGGAGAGGGCGTATCTGGTGTCGGCGACGGTGAGGGGGGTCGGCGGGGCCTCCACCCGCCCGATCACCCGCTGCGCCCGGATCCCGGGCAGGCGGGAGACGAAGGCGGTGATCATGTCGCCCCGCACCTGCCCGTCAGATATGATATCGATCCCGGCGCGGATCTGGTCGGCAACCGCCGTCTCGACCGCACCCCTGAAGGGATCCAGGATGCCGCGCAGACCGCCGGCCTTCACCACCGGATAACTCCCGACAACCGTCGTGGGGAGGGGGTGCGACGAGAGGTTCATGGCACAACTCTGTGGCGGTCACGCGGGAAGAGCACCGCCTCCCTGATGTTCTGGAGACCGAGCATCGTCATGATCAGCCGCTCCATCCCCATACCCCATCCGGCGTGCGGGGGCATGCCGTACCGGAAGGGCTTCAGATAGAACTCAAAACCGTCCGGATTGAGGCCCTTCGCCGCGATCTGCTCCACAAGCAGGTCGTGCTGGTGAACGCGCTGCGCACCCGATGAGAGCTCCATGCGCGGGTGCATCATATCGAAGGCCTTGCAGATGGCGGGATCGTCCTCATAGGGCATTGCATAATAGGGCTTGATCTCGGTCGGCCAGTCGGTGATGAAATAGTGCTCCCCCATCTCCTCCCCGATCGCCTTCTCTGACACCGTACCCAGGTCGTCGCCGTAGGCGATCGGTTCGTCGATGCGTGCGGCGGCGATCTCGATCGCCTCGGCATAGGGCAGGCGCGGGAAGGGCGTCTTTGGCACCTCGAACTCCACACCGAGGTCGGCGATGGCGTCGGAGCAGCGCTCGTCCACGGCCGCATACAGGTGCCGGACCAGGTCCTCAAGCAGCACCATGACGTCGTTGTGGTCGGCAAACGAGACCTCCACATCGATCGAGGTGGCCTCGTTCAGGTGACGGACGGTGTTGTGCTCTTCAGCACGGAATATCGGCCCGACCTCGAAGACCTTCTCGAACCCGGCGGCCATCATCATCTGCTTGTAGAGCTGTGGACTCTGGTTCAGGAAGGCCTCCTTCTCAAAGTAGGCGATCGGGAAGAGTTCGGTACCGCCCTCGGTGGCCGCAGCAACGACTTTGGGAGTGGCGATATTGAAAAATCCGCGCTGCGAGAGGAAATCATAGGTGGCGGAGGTGACGGTGCTCCTCACCTTGAAGACCGCCGCCACCCGGGGTTTTCTCACGTCAAGGAAGCGTGCGTCGAGTCTGGTGTCCAGATCGGCCGGCACCTTCTCGACCACGTCGAGGGGGAGGGGGCTTTCGGCAACAGAGACGATCGCAAAGGTCTCGGGATTGAGTTCGCGGCCGCCAGGAGCCTTGTCGATCGCCTTCACAGTGCCGGCGACCCGGACGACCGATTCACGTGAAACGGCTTTTACGGCTTCGAGCACCTCTGCAGGCGCTTTTTTCTTGACAATGGTGACCTGGATGATACCGGTGCGGTCGCGGATGAGGAGGAAGGTTAGACCGCCGAGGTCCCTGACCTCATGGACCCATCCGGCAATCTCGGCACGCCCGCACTCGGGTGTTACGTCGCTGATCGGAATGCGCATGTACAATCCTGTAGGTATAGGGGAGGGAGGGATATGGGTTTTATGTATGGGGCCGCTAGAGGTCGATCTGTTCGCGGCGCCGGAGGTACTGGCGGACGTTCTCAGACTCCACCCAGCCGCAATCGAGCTTCTTGATGATCTCGTCGATCTGGTAGGAGTGGCGCAGGATCTCCTCTGCCATCGGATGCTCGATCATGCTGGCGATCCCGACGATCACCTGCAGGGGATTTCTGATATGGTCGCCCAGCACTGCGAATTGCTCGATATTCCGTTCGAGTTGTTCATAGGCCCGGCTCTTCATCTCCTCGACCGCCTTCCTCTCGGTGATGTCCCGGCAGATCATCATCGAACAGAAGGGGCGCCCCTGTTCGTCCCGCACAAACGAACCAGATACGGCAATGTCGAAGACACTGCCGTCTTGCCTCCGCCCGGCAAAATCGCCCTCGATCGAGGACTCACGGGAGAGACCTTCCCGGATCTGGAGGGCATCCCCACCATTCACAAAAAATTTCCCGAAATCCACACCTCTGAGGGATTCCCTGGCACCGGCCCCGAACATCCGCAGACAGGCGCGGTTCGCATAGATGATCCCCCCGTCCAGATCGGTGATCAGGATGCCGTCGGTCGATGACTCGATCGCCCCCTCCTTGATCCTGAGCTCACGCTCTGCCTCCAGACGGTCGCTGATGTCGCGGGCGACGGCGACAAGATAGAGGCAGTCGCCGAACCGGACATACCTGAGGCTGATCTCAACCGGAATCCGCCCCCCGTCCACCCGCTGGAGGGCGGCGACGAGCGGCGCCGGGGCCTCGCCATCCCGGTGCCGCCCTGAAAACAGGGCACCGATCCGGCCCCTTCCGTTCGGCGGTATCAGGTAGGGGAAATACGCCCCGATAACCGCATGCCTGAGGTACCCGGTCATCTCCCATGCCGAACGGTTGGCGTCCGCAACCACGCCGGTGGCGGCATCGACCAGGTAAAATGCGTCCCCGCTCTGATCGAGGAGGGCCCTGAAGCGTTCAAGATCCGCCATCCGCTTCTGCAGCTCGGGATAATAGCTCTTGTGAATCGAGCGTTCACCGAGACCGATAATCCGGTCCCTTAAATCATCCCGATCAGCAGGGTCAGAGTGCCGCTTCATAGATACCTTCAAGATCCTCGATGGTGGCGGTGCGCGGATTGGTCGCCAGGCAGGGATCAGCGGCCGCCCGAACCGCCAGCGCCTGAATATCCGACCTTCCAACCCCGATATCATGGATGGTGCCGCCGATACCGACCGAGTGCCTGAACTCCCGGATGAGGGATGCGAGTTCGTCCGCCCCGCCCTGACCGGTACCGCCCATAATCCGTGCGATATCCGTATATCGCTCACGTGCAGCGGGATAATTATAGGCGACCACATGCTCGAGGAGGAGGGCGTTGGCGCACCCGTGCGCAATATCCAGGTAACCGCCTAGGGCATGCGCCATGGCATGAACGGCCCCGAGGCTTGCATTGGAGAAGGCGAGACCCGCATGGAGAGAGGCCATCATCGTGCGGTAGCGGCATTCGGGATCGTACAGGTCTTCCATGACAGAGGGGAGGGAGGTGATCACCAGTTCGATCGCCCGCCGTGCATGGAGATCGGTCACCGGCGAACCGGCGTTGGAGACATAGGCCTCGACGGCGTGGACCAGGGCGTCGACACCGGTGAATGCGGTGATATCCGGGGGAAGCGTCAGCAGCGGTCCCGGATCGGCGAGCGATATGTCAGGGACAAGAGTCTTGCTGATGATGGCCACCTTCCGCCGCCCCACCTCGTCGCTGATGATGGCAAACTGCGAGACGTCCGCCGAACTGCCGGCAGTCGTCGGAACGCAGATCAGCGGCGGCCCAGGCAGCCTGACCTCGTCGACGCCCTCGAAGGCCAGAATATGCTCCCGGTTGGAGGAGACCACACCGATACCCTTGGCGCAGTCCATCGGGGATCCACCGCCGACAGCTACGATGCCGGTGCACTCCTCCGCCATGAAGACCTCCGCCCCCCGCATCACCTCGCCGGACTTCGGGTTTTCTGAAAGACCGGTAAAAAGTGTCCAGACAACGCCGGCATCGTCAAGGCTCCTGCAGATATCAACAAACCACTCCTGCGATGCCACATTCCTGTCGCTGACGAGGAGAACTTTCCTGATACCGAAATTCCTGGCATACCGCCCGGCAAGGCCGGATGCACCCGGGCCAAAGATGAACTCAGGGGCAACAAACTTCCGGAGGGCAGGGCCGGATTCCTGGATATTCAGATCACCGCCGGCGCACATTCAGTACAGGTGTATCCTCCTCCGAAGAAATACCTCACGATCTATTCCCACCTGAGGGAACACCCTCTGCCTGCCCTCATCCCAGGAAGCGGCCAGAATGAATAAAAAAAAGGAGAATGCAGCATCATATTCAGGCAAGCACTACATATGCCATCAATGCAGAAAGAAACGCCAGAACGAGCACGAGCACTGCCACCGGGACGACCAGCCCGGCGGTGGCCCCGACCGAACTCCCGAGGCGCGCGATGAGCTGCGACCCGAAGACGACGATCCCGTCGCACCAGAGGCTTGATCCGGCGCTTTCTGCCGGGGCAAGATCGGCAACGGCCTGCAGCACGGTTTTTTCCACTTCAGGCAGGAATTGCTCGACCGGCACCTTCATCCCGATGGGGTTCCTCCCGCTGACCGTATTCACCACATGGGTGTCAGTGGTCAGCACCTCGCACTCGTCCACATGGGAGGCGAGGTGTGCCCGGATCTCTTCACGAACGCCGTGAAGAACATTGTTGCCGTCGAAGAGCACATATGCGGTCGTCTGCCCGGCGGCCTCCACGACCAGCACCTGAACGCCGAGATCCCCGAAGCCCTCCTCCCTCGAATAGGGCAGGCGGCAGGCGGCGACCCCGATCCTGAACGCCCCCTGCGGTTCTGCGGCCAGCGCCGCTGCCGCCGCCGTCGAGCCGCGGATATACTCGTAGGCCTCACGGGAACCGGGCATCACCGGGGGCGGCACCTCGTACATGCAGTTGTGGGCGTCGGCAAAGGCCACATGATCGAAATATTTCCGGCACTCGCCGGCAATCGCAAGCCCGATCGAGGCGTCGATGTCGTCGGTCCGCTCCGGGGAGCGGGTGGAGGCGATGAGCACGGCGTCCCCGAAGCCCTGAGCGAGCAGGTGCACGCTGCCGCACCGGAAACGAAGCGCCGGAGTGGCGGTGTCCTGGTAGGAGAGGCCCTGTTTCGATGCCCGCACCGCCTCAATCACGCCGTCCATCTCCGAGGCCGACACCGGGTTGAAGTCATGGGTCGAACACCCGTGGAGCACGAAGGTGTCCCTGCCGAGGGCGTCGTGGAGGATCTTCGGGAGGTTGCTCCCACCGATCTCGCCGAGGGGGCCGGGGTGGAGACCCGGGATGGTGACCGCCGCCTCATCCCTCCCGGCACGCCGGAAGAATATGGTGGTGTGGGGGACATAGACCGACTGCCCGATGCTCCGGAAGTAGTCCTCAAGGGCCCTTGAGCCCTCGTCCATATAGGCCATGAAGGCGTTTGCGAAGGACAGCGGGCTGATCCCGAAGAGGTGCTTCAGCGGTCGTTCGATGATGGTGATGAGCAGCAGCGTGGCGCCGCCGAGGGCGATCTGGAAGAGGGCGCTGTAGAGGGGGAAGGTGCCGCCGAAGTGCACCATACCGGAGATCCATGCCGGCACGCTCTGGAGGAGGGCGGGGAGAAGGGCATGGAGCAGCCGCGCTTCGGCGACGGCGGCCAGAAACACGATCCTGATCGAGAGCACGATGCCGAGAGAGAGGGCGAAGAAATGCGGGAAGAGCGACTTGGAAAAGAAGAGATAGGGGGAGAGGCTGATCAGCACGGAGGCGACCATGCAGGTGGAGGCGAGGGTGCCAGACCAGTCCCAGGAGAGGCGCCGGGACCTCAGCAGCAGGGGAGAGAGGAGAAAGGCGATCAACGCCGGGACAAGATACCCGAACGTCCCGAGGAGGGGGAATGGCTCTCCGTCGTCGAGGTGGCCAATCCAGCTTGCCCCGTCGATGACCAGACCCAGGACGACGATCAGGGAGAGCGAACTCTTCCAGGACCTGGCCTGGACGATCAGGTTCGAGAGGGATTCAAGACGCGCTTCATCGGTTCCGGGCATGAGAGACCTCCGGGCAAGCGTATGCCCGCACTAGATCTCGCGGTGCCGGCATGATAAACATGGTGTTATGCCCCCGCACTCCGGCGATCTGCGGTGAGCGGCACCACACACACTCTTATGCCGGCAGGATCCACCAGATGGTATGCAGGGGAAGATCACCCTCCTCTTCCTCCTCCTGATCGGGGCGGTGCTGGCAGGCGGATGCACCGGCGGCGATCAGGACGGAACTACCCCGGAACCCACGTCCGTTCCCGAAACAACAGCCGAACCCTCCCCCACCGTCGGTGCGATCGAGCAGCCCGTGCCGACACCACCGGGCGACTGGGGCGGGGACAGCCCCTATGAAGTCGGTTTCGTCGATCCCTCCACCTACCATATCCCGACGCCGACACCGACCGTCGGCATGACGCGGCCCCCGGACGACCTCTACCTGGTGGACTCCTCGGGCGGGTGGGGCAGCGACACCGATCCCTCCCGGATGCGGCCCTACATGAACATCTCGGCGGCGAATGCCAGCGGCGTCATGACCTCCGATATCTTCTACATCCCCTTCCTGTACTGGAGGATCAACGCCACCGTCCTGGCGCACAACGCCGAGTATTCCACATTTAAGATGGAGATCATGGACGCCAACGACCCGAGCCGCGAGGTCGGCGAGATACAGATGTGGGCGTCGGACTTTGCCGGCAACGGCACAGAGCAGACCTATACCCACTCTGAGGACCTGCTCTTCAGGGAGGGGTATAAGGAGTATTACCTGGTCATCAGGCCCTCCTCTATCCGCTCGTTTGATATCAGGATCGAGGGGCCGGCAAAATATATGATCTAATTTTTTTCCCCGGATTGCACAGGACGGGGGGTTCCACCCCCCGATACCCCCCGGTCAATGCGATAAGGGGCAGGGACTGTTATTCGAGCATCCCATGATGAAAGGGCAGATCAAAAGATCAGGGAGAAAAACATCCACAGCCCCGCCCCTATCATAATGACGGGGGGCGGGTCCGGGAGGGGGTCGCCCCCCGATCAGGGGCGGACCGCCCTTCCCAAACAGCACGGGACGGGGGGTTCCACCCCCCGATACCCCCGGTCAATGCGATAGGGACGGTGACTGGTTCCAGGGGATATTCGGGGATGAAGAGAGTGGTTTTGTGCATCCATCCGGGAGGATGCAAACCGTTTGCCAGAAACATCTGCATCAACCCCACCTCCACGGTTCCATCGATCCTGCCCCTATCCCATCGACGGGGGTGGGTCCGGGAGGGGTCTCCCCTCCCGGTCAGAGGCGGTACACCAAACTCGCAAAGCATGGGTCGGGGGGTTCCACCCCCCGATACCCTCCGGTCGATGCGATAGGAGCGGGACGTTTCTCTGCAAAATCTCCGGATGCGAGAGCGTCCCGGATACAATTCTGGAGTGAAGACACACCCGAAGAAAAATCACATGGAACTCCCCCAAATGCATGATTCCATCAACCCCGCCCCTATCCCATTGACGGGGCGGTCATGGGAGGGGGTCCCCTCGTGACCGCTACAAAATCAGGTATACTGCCGGTATTGGCCGATCGATTCCAGATATGCCTGCCAGTTCAGGTCGGCATCGGCGATGGCGGAACGCGCCCCGTCGTAGTCGTACCGGAAATAGGCATCTGAGGCCGCCGCCCATCCGGTGAAGGCGTCATGGAGGTGGGTGAGGGCGTCGAGATAGGCGCCTTGCGCCCCGGCACTGGATATGGGGGCATCGATCGAGGCCACATTCGCCCGGTGCACCGCCGTCAGGATCGCCCCCTGATCGGCGAGCGCCCTGAGCCTGAGCATATAGGCATCGCACTCCGCCGTCGAGGGGCGGTCCCCAATGGAGGAGAGGAGATCGGAGACCTCGCCGTTCAGGGGGAGGATCGCACCCTGAGAGGCGCCGATCGCATCATTCAACGCCGTCGTGCGGGTGGACCGGTCCATCTCCTTGTAGAGGTTCCACCCGACATACATCAGACCGACGACCAGCAGGGCGATCACACACCAGATGATCACCTCCTTTGGAATCCTGATCTTTTTCGGCAGGGAGATCTTCACCATGCTCACACCTCCGGCGGGGCCACCGGCACCGCTCCGACCGGGTAGACGGTGTGGTAGATGGGGCGGACCACAAAGCGGAGCGGTATGATCTCCGGGGTCTCGGTGCGCACGCTCTGGAGCGGGACGCCCTGCGCATCACCGATCGACCACGGTCGCCCCCAGCGTTCGTCGATGGTCGTGCCGTTTGAGGCGGTGCCGTTCTCCTCCAGACCGGCGATCCGGACGCACTCGATATAGTTCGTGGTCTCGACGTAATAGTAGCGTTTCCCCTCGTAATCAAAATATTTCGGAGGATAAGCCGAATAAAACGGCTTGAAATCACTCATCTCGATCCCCAGGGCCATATGATCCGAATAGCCCAGGAGGACGACGTCATAGCCCATCATATCCAGGATGGATGCGGCAAGAATAGCGGTGTCCTCGCAGTCCCCCCGCCCGTCGACCAGGGTCTCGAGGGGGTGTTTTGGATATTCGATCCCGGTGGGTGTCGGGAGTGCAGTGGACGGGACGGCGTCCCCGTAATAACTCTCCGGACTGCCGTCGCTCTCGTACGGGATCTGCTGGACGAAGAAAATCACGTCCATGACCATATAATAGGCATCGTCCGGGGTGTTGAAGTGGTCCTCGGCGATGGTGGCGACCAGGTCGGAGAGGTAGGGCACCGCCTCCTCGGAGAGGGCGTATCGACCCCATGCCGGGGTATGGGGGATCCGCGGCAGACTGCGGAGATATTCAAAGAGTTCCTCCGGCACCTCGCACGACCAGGTGCGGATACCGCCGTCGATCGCCGTCCAGCGGTAGTCCGCCTCGATCGTCGGGGCACCCGCATCGATCTCCGGGGGGGCGGGGGTCGAGCGCGGCTGCCAGGGAGAGACCGGGGCGGGACCGGGCGGGGGCTCCTTCCACCACTCCCCGGTCAGCATGGGCTTGACGACCAGGGCAAGGATCAGTACGATCGCCACCGCCGCTACAATCGTGAGGAGATCCTGTCGTTCCATGCCGTCTGCCCGCCTGATCAATACTGCACGCGATCCGCAGATAATCATACCGAAAGGGCGGCAGATGGGATCCGGTATGCGGCACCACCTAATCTGCCGGGATGGTGCAGACGACCGAACAGGACGGGCAGGGCTCCCGTTCAAACTCCAGGGTGCTGTAGTTCACCTCGAAACTCGACAGACGGCATTTGATCTCCCGTTTGATCTCCTCGACGGCGGCGAAATCGTCGGTATCGACGACAACATGGGCGTCCAGGATATTGATATGCGAGCAAAGGCTCCAGAGGTGGACGTTATGCACGCCGCTGACGCCCTCGACCGACTCGATCGCCACGACCACCTCGTCCAGGTCCACGCCCGGGGGTGCGTACTGGAGGAGGATGCCGCCCGACTCCCTGAGGATGGCGGAGGAAGAGATGAGAATGAAGGCGGCGATGCCGATTGAGAGCAGGGGGTCGACGATGCTCTGCCCGGTGAGGGCGATCCAGGCGGCGGCAACGACCACCGCCGCCGACGAAAGGGTGTCGCTGACGACATGGAAAAATGCGGCGCGGACGTTCAGGTCCTCACGCCCGTGAAGCATCCAGGCGACGACCAGGTTGGCGCCAAGGCCGATCAGCCCAACCACCCCCATCAGGGCACCGCCGACCGGGGGCGGCGAGAACAACCGATCCACCGCCTCCATAATTATGACGGCGGCGATCAGCACGAGCAGCAGACCGTTGATGAAGGCGGCCAGCACCTCCAGGCGGTGGTAGCCGAAGGTCCGCCCCTTAGTGGGCAGGCGGTCGGCGATGATCACCGCCCCCAGGGAGAGGGTCAGGGCCAGGGAGTCAGTGAGCATATGGGCGGCGTCCGAGATGAGGGAGAGCGATCCGGAGAGCACGCTGCCCGCCACCTCGACGAGCATGAATCCTGCCGTGATCGCCAGCGCCGCCGCAAGGGCGGACCGGTCCCCGACATCCCCCCGGCCCATGGCGGATGAGTGCGCCTGCGGGGTGATGAACCTGATCCTCCGGCAGGGTTAAGGGAGGCCCCCTCCCACCGATCGCCATACATGGACCTCACCCTGCTCTGCGACAACACCACCATCACCGACCGCTATTTCCTGGGTGAACCCGGGATCTCCTTTTTGATCCGGGACGGACCGACCGGCGTGCTCTTCGACCTCGGGTACTCCGATATTTTCCTGAGAAATGCCATGGCCATGGGCGAGACGCTCCTTGAAATCGAGCGCGTGGTGTTCTCCCACGCCCACCTCGACCACACCTGGGGGCTCCTTCCCCTGCTCAGGCACCTGAACGGGGCGGTGATCGAGGGAAGACCCCATACCCGTCCCGGATACCTCGCCCACCCGGCGATCTTCCGGCATATCAGCGCCGCCGGTCTCCCGGAGATCGGGATGCCGATGGGAGAGGACGACCTCCGCCGCCAGGGCGAGGTGCACCTCTCCCGCGAGCCAGTGGCGATCACCGATGACCTCCATTTCCTGGGCGAGATCCCGCGGCGCTTCTCCTTCGAGGAGGGGCACACCGTCGGGGAGTGCGACGGACGGCCCGATACGGTCCCGGACGACACCGCCCTCGCCTACGCTTCAGAGGACGGCGTGGTCGTGATCACCGGGTGCGCCCATGCCGGCATCTGCTCGACTGTGGAGTATGCACGGGAGGTCTGCGGGGAGGAGCGGGTTGCGGCCGTCATCGGCGGGTTCCACCTCCTCGATGCGAGCGAGGAGCGGATCAACGAAACCTACCGCTACTTCAGGAACCTCTCGCCCGGGCGCATCTACCCCTGCCACTGCACCGGCCTCCCCGCCATCATCGCCCTTGCGGGGTCGTGCAGGGTCGGGGAGGCGGGCGTCGGGCTCAGCCTCTCCTTCGCTCCACGGCCCTGACGATCGCCATCATCTCCCAGGCCAGGGCCTCAGCCCGGCGTTCGTCCGACATCATGGTGTCCAGGCGGAGACTGCCCGGCACATCACAGGAGTCGCGGATGTCCTGCACGAACACATCGCAGAAATCGCGGTAGAGGGTATAGGTCCCGGCCGAAGAGGCTTCCATCCCCCATGCCTCCATCAGGGCGGCGGCGGGCCCGGAGACCGGCCTGTCCCCGATGAAGGGAGAGACGGCGATGACGAACTGCTCTTCAAGCGCCTCCCTGATGCCGCCGCACTCCAGGATCGGCGAGATGCTCGTCACCGGGTTGGACGGCCCGAGGATCACTGCCTCGGCATCCCGGATTGCGGCGATCGCCGCCTCGCTCGCCGCCGGTTCGCGCTCGCCCATCCGCACCACACCGTCGATCGCCACCTCGCCCCGGTGACGCACCCAGTATTCCTGGAAATGCATCGGACCCCCCGCCGTCTCCACATAGGTCGTCACCTCGGCATCGGTCATCGGAAGCACCCGCGCCTGCACGCCCAGGGCATCGGCAATCCGTTCTGTTGCCGCCGTCAGGCTGAGACCGTCCCAGAGCATCCTGGCGCGGGCGATATGGACGGCACGGTCGCGGTCCCCGATGGCGATGAACTCACCGTCATCGATGCGTTCGAGGAACTTGTGGGTGGCAAAGGTGTCGCCCCTGATCCCCCACCAGGTATCGGTGTTCAGCAGACCCGCATACAGGTAGAGGACGGTGTCGATATCAGGCGACATGTGGTTGCCGGAGAGCCACATATCCTCGGCCGTGTTGACGACGACGGCGATCTGATCGTCGGCGACGAGGTTGCGCATCCCCCGCAGGAGTTTCGGCGTCCCGGTGCCGCCGGAGAGAAACGTAATCATAAGACAATAGTTTAAGTGTGCATACATGAAGATTTTTAACGGAACGGCCGATGAAAATCATCAAGGACCCGGTGCACGGCGACATTGAGGTGGGGAAGGCAGCGCTCACCCTCCTCGACTCTCCGGCCCTCCAGCGCCTCCGCCATATCAGGCAGCTGGGGTTTGCCCATCTCGTCTATCCGGGCGCAAACCATACCCGCTTCGAGCACTGCCTCGGCACCATGCACCTGGCATCGGTGCTCTCGCGCCACCTCGGCCTCAACAACGGGGAGCGGGACCTGGTCACCGTCTCGGCGCTCCTCCACGATATCGGCCACGGCCCCTTCTCCCATGTCTCCGAGGCCTTCATGCTGGAACGGACCGGCAGGGGTCACCAGAACGTCGCCGCCCTGCTCGAGGAGGGGCGGACCGCCGCCCTGCTGGCGGAGTGCGGCCTCGACCCCGGAGAGGTGGCCTCCGTGATCAATGGGTCGCACCGCTATGCCGGGATCATCCACGGCGACCTGGACGTGGACCGCATGGACTATCTCCTCAGGGACGCACACTACACCGGCGTGCCCTACGGGATCGTGGACGCCGCACGACTCGTCCGCTCCACGGTCGGGACGGAGACCGGGATCGCCCTCGACCAGGGCGGGATCAATGCCGCCGAGTCCCTGCTCATCGCCAGAACCCTGATGCGCCCGGTGGTCTATTACCACCATGTCTCGCGGATCGCCACCTCGATGTTCCACCTCGCCCTCATCGCCCACGCGGCGGAGAGCGGCGAGGAGGCCCCCGACCTGATGCGCCTGGACGACGCCGCTCTCTTCACCCGCCTCCTCTCGTCGCCGGACGACACCGCACAGATGCTGGCGAAGCGCCTCTATCGCCGCCACCTCTACAAGCGGGCGGTGTATGTGGGGCGGGGACAGGTGAACGCCCCCGCCGTCCAGCGGGGCGCCGGTCTGGAGGAAAGCCGGCGTATCGCCGCCGCCATCGCCGCCGAGGCGGGCGTCGGCGAGGAATATGTGCTCGTCGACATCCCGCCCTTCCCCGCCGAGATGTCGATGGAGGTGCGGGTGCGCGACAGGAACGCCCTGGTCGGTCTGGAACAGGTCTCCCCGCTCCTCTCAACCCTGAACGAGACGCGGCGGGAGCAGTGGCGTCTCGGCGTCTACACCACCCCCGACCGGCGGGAGGCGGTGGAGCGAGCGGCATACGAGGTGCTCCACATCAAAAAACCAACGCAGCAGAACAGGCTGCCCATATGAGGAAGAGCATGCAGAAGGAATATGTTGTCGGCGTGACCGGGGCGAGCGGGATCATCTATGCCCGCCGCCTGCTGGAGGTTCTGAGCGGACAGGCCCGCGTCCACCTGGTGGTCTCGGACGTGGCCAGGGAGATCGCCGCCTTCGAGGGGGTGGACCTCACGGGTTTTCCGGTGATCGAAGAGGATAACAGCAACCTGGCCGCCGAGATTGCCAGCGGTTCGTTCAGGTACGACGGGATGGCGATCGTCCCCTGCTCGATGAAGAGCCTGGCCTCGATCGCCCACGGTTTCTCGGACACCCTCATCGCCAGGACGGCCGATGTCTGCCTCAAGGAGCGGCGGCGGTGCCTGCTCGTGCTGCGGGAGATGCCGCTCTCGCGGGTGCATCTCACCAACATGCTCGCCGCCGACGATGCGGGGGCGACGGTGATGGTGGCGAGTCCGCCCTTCTACGGGCGGCCCGAGACGATCGACGACCTGGTCGATATGGTGGTGGCCCGTATCCTCGACCACCTGGGGGTCGAACACACAATAGGAAAACGATGGAACGGCTATGACGACGATGCGTGACTTTATCCAGCAGATGCAGGAGGCGGGACTGGCCGACGAGATCGACCGGCCGGTGGACCTCCGTTTTGAAGCGGCGAAAATGGCAGCCGGGACCGACCGGATACTCCTGATGAAGGACCCCGACGGCCGAAAGTCAGTGATGAACCTCACCGCCTCGCGCCCCGCTCTGGCGGCGGCACTCGGGTCGGACGAGAAGGGACTTGTAAAGCGGCTTGCAGGCGCCGCCTACAACGGGCGGCTGAAGATGATGGGACACCTCCCGATGCGGGAGGTCGACCTCGCCGAACTCCCGATCATGACCTTCTTCCCGCGGGACGGCGGCCCCTATATCACGGCCGGGATCGTCTTCTCCCGCTCAGGCGACGTCGAGAACGCCTCCATCCACCGGATGATGGTGACCGGGGCGGACCGCGTCGCCGCCCGCCTGGTCGAGGGGAGGCACACCGACGTGATGCACCGCGAGGCGCTGGCGCGGGGCGAACGCCTGCCGGTGGCCGTGGTCATCGGCGCACACCCGGCGGTCACCTTCGCCTCCTGCACCCGCGTGCCGGAGGGCAAGGAACTCGCCTTTGCAGCCGAACTGATGGGCGGGGAACTGCCGGTCCATGAGTGCGGCAACGGCGTGCTCGTGCCAGAGGCGGAGATCGTGCTCGAGGGCTATATCGGCGCCGAACGGACCGAGGAGGGGCCATTTGTGGACATCACCGGCACCTACGACTTCCAGCGGATCCAGCCGGTGATCGAGTTCACCGGGATGTGGACGGCGGACGACCCCATCTACCACTCCATCCTGCCCGGCGGCAACGAACACCGCCTGCTGATGGGCGTGCCCTATGAACCCAGGATCTATGCGGCCGTGGCCGGCGTGACCAGTGTGCGCAACGTGGTGCTGACCACCGGCGGCTGCGGATACCTGCATGCCGTCGTCCAGATCCGCAAGAACACGCAGGGCGATGGGAAGAACGCCATCATGGCGGCGTTTGCCGCCCATACCTCCCTCAAGCACGTCGTCGTCGTCGACGAGGACATCGACCCCTTCTCCATAGAGGACGTGGAGTATGCGATCGCCACCCGCGTGCGGGGTGACCGCGACCTGATGGTGATCACCGGGGTGCGGGGGTCGTCCCTGGACCCCTGTCGGGAGGGCGACGGCACGAACGTGAAGATCGGGGTCGACGCCACGATGGTGATGGGAGAGGAGGAGAAGTTCGTGCGTGCAGGGTGGGATGCCTGATGGACCTCGACAGAGAGGAGCAGGCGATCCTGGACGGCGAATTCGGCGAGACCCGCCGGAAGATGATGGAGCTCCTCGTCGGGCTGGGCACGGTCTTCGGTGCGGAGCGGCTGGTGCCGATCACGAGCGCACAGGTCTCCGGCGCCTCCTACAAGACGATCGGACGCTGGGGACTGGAATGGCTGGAGGGGCTGGACGCCCGCGCCGTCGTCCCCACCGTGCTGAACCCGATCGGCATGGACCGCCACCGCTGGCGGGAGATGGGTATCCCCGAGGAGTTCGCCGGGAAGCAGGAGGAGGTGGTCGCCGCCTATGAGCGCCTCGGGATCCGGCTCGAATGCACCTGCACCCCCTATTACCTTACCAACACCTCCTTCGGCGAACACCTGGCCTGGGCAGAGTCCTCGGCAGTCAGTTATGCAAACTCCGTCATCGGGGCGCGGACCAACCGCGAGGGCGGACCAGGCGCCCTTGCGGCGGCGATCATCGGAAAGACTCCCTATTACGGGCTGCACATCTTCAAGAACCGCCAGCCGCAGATCGGCTTTTCTCTGGACGAGCCGACAGCCCTGCAGGGCGCCGCAGACTACGGGGCGCTCGGGCACCTGACGGGCGGGATGGCCGGCAACCGCATCCCGATCTTCTTCGGGATCCGCCCGAACCGTGACCACCTCAAGGCGCTCGGGGCGGCGATGGCGGCCACCGGCGCCGTCGCCCTCTACCATGTGGACGGGATCACGCCCGAGGCGCGCCTGCCGACCCTGCGGCGGGAGGTGGACGAGACGATCGAGATCCGGATCGCCGAGGTGAGGGAGGTGTTCTCCGCAGTGGAGGTCGACGCCATCGCCGTCGGCTGCCCGCACCTCTCCCCGGCCGAACTCGAGCACCTGGCAGGGCTGCTCGGCGGGAAGAGCGTGAAGAAACCTTTCTTCGTCTTTGCCGCCGCCGGGGTGATCGCGGAGAACCGGGCCGCCGTGAACCGGATCGAGGCGAGCGGGGCGCGGGTCTATGCCGACACCTGCGTCGTGGTCTCGCCGGCCCTCGACCGCTTCGACGCCATCATGGTGAACTCGGGCAAGGCGCTCGCCTATGTGCCGACGATGTGCGGGGCCGTGGCCCGGATCGGGAGCCTTGAGGAGTGCGTGGCCGTGGCCACGGCATGAGGAGTGGCATGACGGCCTTTGAGCATCTCCCGGGCGCCGACACGGCGGAACGTTTCGCCGGCCTCGGCATCAGGGCAGGGGAGGGCGTCTCCCTCCTCAGCCTGCGGGGCATCGCCGACGACCACGGTGTCGAGGTCTGGATCTACTTCGACCCCGCAATCGCCCGCACCTCCAGCATCGAGGCGGACCTCGTCGACTTCGAGTTCGTCCCTGAACCAGACCGCCCCTTCATGGAACTCCGCCGGTTTCTCCTCTTCATGGAGAGCATCGAACCCGGCTTCGACGCAACCCTCGGCGAGCACCGGGCCGAGATCATTGCCGTCGGGAACCGGGAGGCCTACTGCGGCTGCGTGCTCTCGCCCCGGCCCTATGTGAAGGTGCTCCTCAGGGACGAACGGTGACATTTCCTGCTGGATAAAGGCATATCTCCCCTATTTTTTCCAGATTATCCAGACATCCAGGCACCAGGCAAGACAAAAAACGGAAACCTGATCAGAGCAGAATACTTGTGGAGGGTGATGCCCAACGACATTACAGAATTCGCCCCCCAATGGGGCCTCTGCGGCGGACCTGATCCGGTCCTACTGCCACCCCGACATGATCACGGTGCTCTCGGTGATCGGTGCGGAGGGGGTCGGTGCAGATGACATCACCAGAAAGACGGGATTTGAACAGGAACGGGTGGCCGAGATCCTCGGCGGCCTCAGGTACCGCTGGCTTATCACCGGAACGGGGGATCTCTACACCCTGACGACCGGCGGAACGCTTCTGGCCACGCGGACCCACGACCTGGCAGTCGAGTTCTACCGGGCGATCTCAAGGGACAGAACCAGAAAGATCCCCCATTTCTTCCGGGTGATCGGTCAGGTGCGCAACGAACTGATCCGGATGGGGGAGGATGGATACCTCGAAGGGCTGGACGATCCGGTATCGGCCGAGCCCTCAATCGCAGAATGGCTCCTCGGAATGGGGCTTCTGGAGGTCGGGGACGGAGGGCGCCAGCGCACACCTGCAGGGGAGGAGGTGCTGCGCGGCCTGGAGCGGTGCATCAGGATCGCGGGCGTCATCGAGGAGTTCAATGCCTTCTTTGAGTTCCACTCCCTCGAAGGCGTGCCCGAATTCGCCCTTGAAAGCATCGAAGATCTGATCAACGCCGAACTCATCTGCGACGTTCCGGTGAACTTCGAGCAGAGGCTGGAATTTTACCTGGATATCATCAGGGAGGCCGAGTGGCTCCACGGGGTATCGACATGGTCCAAACCCGCCGTGGCCGCAACGCTCTGGGATCTGGTGATAGCGGGGAAGGAGGTCGAACTCGTGATCACCCCGGAACTGGCCGCGGCACTCTGGCAGGAGGAGGTGGTGAAGAAGGGGCGCGACCCCTCGCTCTTCCCGAACCTCCGGTTCTTCGTTTCGACCATTCCAATCTCTGTCGGACTCACCGTCACCGATACGGCCCTCTCCTTCGGTCTGTTCCTCAGGGACAACCAGACCTACGACTCGATCCACGACCTGGTCTGCCGCACGCCGGAGGCGGTGCACTGGGGCGAACGGCTGTATCAGCATTACCGGGCGCACTCCGTCCCGATCATGGAGTTCTTTCAGGGCGGGTGTGGATGAATACTCATACAATCTGGCTCTCTTGAATCGCTCACGATCCAGAACCGGATCCGCACATCAGGATAGCAACGAACAGGGGGTTTCTCCCCCCGCTCCCCCGGATTGCCATGATAGGGACCGGGCCAATTTTCGGGGGCGCTCTCAGGGGGGGGGACCGTCCCGTGTTGCAATCATGGAGTGAAGAAGGGAACTTTCAGCGATGTAGAAATCATCATTTTTCCGGATGCGAGCGTGATTCATTCTCTTTCCCCCCGCGCGGGATGATTGCTCCTGACATGCGGGGAAGGGCCATGTGGAGCATCCACCGATGAAAAATTATGGATGGGCGTGCCGGCGTGTTCTACCGTTCCTGCCCCTATCGTATTTGCGGGGGGACCGGGGGGCAGCAGGCCCCCCGGCAGGGGCACACAGACCCACGCTCCCGGAAACTGCCGGACGAATGGCTCTGTCCAGACCCTCCCGGAGCCCGGTTCCACGATAGAAGATCTATCATACCCTCACCAGAGCACCTTCAAGCGATCTCGATCGTTGTTGTAGTGGAGCTTTTCAACAGAGCCGAATTTTCAGCAAATAATTCCACATCACCACACCTCCGCAATTCTCTCAATACCGGCCCAATCTCATTGACGGGGGAGGATCAGGGAGGAGCCCTCCCGACCTCAGGCGCCGTCGTCCGGCACGGGCAATGCTTTCATGGGATCACGGGGAATACCATCATCGATGGCTCTGGAGAACTGCGGATATGTCCCGGTGCCCGGCGGGCGGGTCCGCTATACGGTGTTCGGGAGCGGCGCCAAGGCTACGCCCCTGTTGGTGATCCACGGCGGACCAGGGGGATCATGGGACTACCTCGAACCGCTGGCGGCGCTCGCCGATGAACGCCCGGTGATCTTCTACGATCAGCTCGGCTGCGGCGGGTCGGACCGCCCTGACGATCCCTCGCTCTGGACGCTGGAACGCTCGGTCCGGGAACTTGCCGCCGTGCGGGAGGGGCTCGGGCTCTCCCGCCTGCATATTCTCGGTCAGTCATGGGGGACAATGCTTGCCGTCGAATACCTGCTGAGATGCCGACCCGCCGGCGTGACCGGGCTGGTGCTCTCCGGTCCCTGCCTCTCCGCCTCCAGGTGGGCGGCGGACGGAAGGCGGTACTTGAAGGGGCTTTCAGAGGATGAACAGGCAGCGATCCGGAGGTGCGAGGCCGACGGCACCTTCGACGATCCCGCATACAGCGAGGCGATGATGGCATACTACCGCCGCCACCTCTGCCGCCTCGATCCCTGGCCTGAATGCCTGATGCGGACGTTCGAGCAGATGAACACCGAAATCTACCTGCAGATGTGGGGACCGAGCGAGTTCACCGTTACCGGCAGCCTCGCCGGATTCGAACGGGCAGAACGGCTGCACGAGATCGGTATTCCAGCCCTCTTCACCTGCGGGGAGTTCGACGAGGCCTCGCCCGCCACCACCGCCCACTATCACCGTATGATGCCGGGTTCAGAGATCGCCGTCTTTTCCGGGGGATCGCACGAGCACCACCTGGAGGACACCGCCCACTACCTCAGTCTCGTCAGGGGGTACCTGGAGGAGAGGAAGCGGACGGTCATCAGCAGGTGACATGGATGATGGCCACAAACCTCCTCTTTTCGGCCTCTGCCAGGGGCACAATCTCAGGGGTGGGGGCGACCACCGCAGAATAGGCGTCGAGCATCTCCCGGGCATCAGGGGTGATCGGCAGTGCGCCCTCATAGCCGGTGCCGACATAGACCACCTCCGGGCTCTCCGTGATGAGCAGATCGAGCTCCCCCCTGCTGAGCGGAGTGTGCCCGTATTCACCCTTCAGATGCTTCGAACGCTTTTTTTTACGCTTTGTGACCGTGCCATCGGTATGAACCACCACATCGTAGTCGTAGACCTCACCGTGCAGATCGACCGTGCCCCATCGCATCCCGACCATACCGGTGCTCTGTCGCCATCACCATGAAGGTAGTGGCCAGGGGGATGAATCTATATAGGGGCCAGGACACAGGGGCGGCATGCATAGATATACCGTTATTTTCCTGCTCGTCCTGCTCATCGTCCCGCAGTCGTCGGCCATCATCTTCCTCTCCGGTTCGGAGGTCGCCATCACCGAACCCACCGACGACGACGTCATCGCCTCCGGGGGCCGCCTGGTGGTTGACGCACCGATCGAAAGCCTGATCGCCGCCGGCGGGGAGATCCTGATCCGCGCACCCGTCCGGGGGGACGTCATACTGGCCGGCGGCAGCGTCGAGATCGACGCCGCGGTGGGAGGGAAGGTGGTCGCCGCCGCCGGCACGATCGGCATCGACGCTCCCATCGGGAGAAACCTCCTCTGCACCGGCGATGCGGTCACGATCGGTGCGAATTCCTCGATCGACAGGGACGCCCACATCGCGGCACGCACCGTCTCGAACGCCGGAACGATCGGCGGCGTCCTGAGCGTGGCCGGGGAGAGTTTCACAAACACCGGCACTGCCGGAACGGTCGATTTCCAGCAGAAACAGCGGGAGAAAGGCCTGCTGCCCGGCGTTGCGGCAGTCCTGATCACCATCGGTTTCCTGCTCCTCGGTCTGGCCCTGATCCGGTTCCTGCCGCTCCCGTTTGAACAGGTGGTCGGCACCCTGGCAGAATCGCCCCTTTTGAACACCCTGATCGGTCTTGTGGTCATCATCGGCGGGGCGGTCATCCTCCTCATTCTGGCGATCACCATCATCGGCATCCCGTTCGCCGCCGTCGCCGGCATCCTCCTGCTCCTCTCGGCGCTGCTCGCCGGACTCTTCGTCTCGGCCTGGATCGGCGACCTGATCGCCGGGCGGGTCTCACCCACAATGGGGCCCTACGGGCGGTTTTTCATCGGCTTTGTGATCCTCGCCCTGCTCATGTTCGTCCCTGTCCTCGGTTTCCTGGTCCGGGCCGTCTCCGTCTGCCTCGGAACGGGCGCGATCGTCAGGACCGCCGGGTCTGCACTGGAAGGGCAGATGGAGGGATAGCACTATGAGATCCCGCCGCCATCCCGTGCCATGGACAGACGGATCCTGATCACGGCGGCCCTCATCATCCTCGCCCTCCTCTCCGCGGGATGCAGTGGAGGGGAGGGGGGCGGAGGGCCGCACGGGCAGCAGGGGGGCGGGGGCGGAGGGAACAATGTCGCCGTCACTCCCGGCAGCCTGAACGCCACCGAAACCGCCGACATCCTCTACCTCAGGGAGGAGGAAAAACTGGCCAGGGACGCCTACACCCATTTCTCCGATCTCTACGGGACACAGGTGTTCTCGAATATCGCAGCCTCCGAACAGACGCACATGGACGCCCTCGGCACCCTGATCGACCGCTACGCCCTGGACGACCCTGTCCGCCCGGCGACGGGCGAATTCACCAACGCCACCCTCCAGCAGACCTACGACCGCCTGACGGCAGAGGGATCGGCGTCTGAGATCGAGGCCCTGAAGGTCGCCGCACGCATCGAAGAGACCGATATCGTCGACCTGGCGGCGGCATCGGCCCGCACCGACAACACCGACGTCCGGCAGGTGTATGCATCCCTGATGATGGGTTCGGAGAACCATCTCCGCTCGTTCGTCCGAAACCTCGGGCAATCGGGCGTCGAATACCGGCCTGCGGTGCTCTCCGACGATGACTATGATGAGATCATCGGCGGCGGGACTCTCGTCCCATCATACTGAGGCTAAAAAAGATCGGGAGGGTATTCCCGACAACGCACCGTTGGTGCGCGGATCTCACGCCAGATAGTCGTCAGGCCGCGGGACCTGCTCTTTGAGGCCCTTGCGCTGCCTGATGCTCTTCACGATCTCGGGGAGGATGCCGCCCGGCACGACCTCGAAGCCCGCGAACTCGGTGGACCACATCGCACGACCCTCGGTCGCCGAGCGGAGGTCGCCAGCGAAGCCGAAGAGTTCTGCCACCGGCGCCTTGCCGACGACCGTGATCGTGTCGCCCATGCTCTGCATGTCAAAGACCTGGCCACGCCTGCCCTGGATCTGACCGGTGGCATTGCCCATCTGCTCCATGGGAACCGTGATCTGGATCTTCTGCATCGGCTCGAGGAGGGAGTCGCCTGCAAAGAGCAGCCCGGCCTTGACCGCACTGCGCACGGCCGGAATGACCTGCGCCGGACCGCGGTGGATGGCGTCCTCGTGGAGCTTCACGTCAATGAGCCTGATCTTCAGGTTCTGGACCTGCTCATCGGCCAGGGGTCCGGCCGCAAGGGCCTCGCGCCAGCCCTCGAGGACCAGTTCCATCGTCTCGTTGAGGTACTGGATACCCTTGGTCATGTCGAAGAAGAGGTTCGTACCCTCGATGGCCTTGAGGTTCTTCGCCTCGTCCTTGTCCAGGCCCACCTTCATCAGCACCTCACGCCGCTCCAGTTCGGGCATGTTCATCGAGATCTCGCCGTCCTTGATCAACTTCACGAGGTCCTCGCTCATCGGTTCGAGCTCGATGTAGAAGCGGTTGTGCCTGTTCGGGGACTTGCCCTCCACCGGACCCGCGTTCTTGGTCGGGGTCTCGCGGTAGACGACGATCGGCGGCGAGGTGACGATCTCGACACCCTTGTCACGCTTGATACGCCCGGTGATGATCTCCAGGTGGAGTTCGCCCATGCCGGAGATCAGGTGCTCGCCGGTTTCCTCGTTGATCGTCACCTTGACGGTGGGGTCCTCCTTGGCGACCTGCCGGAGCACGGTGACGAGCTTCGGGAGGTCCTTCATGTTCTTCGCCTCGACAGCGACGGTCATGACGGGCTCGGAGTAGTGCTTGAGCGACTCGAACGGGGTCATCTCCATCTGCGAGGAGACGGTGGACCCGACGATGGCGTCCTTCAGGCCGGTGACCGCTGCGATGTTACCGGCGCAGAGGTTCTCGACCTCGATCCGCTCCGGCCCCATGAAGATGCCGACCTGCTGGAGACGATTGGACTTGCCTGCGGTGCCCATCACATAGACCTCGTCACCGCGGTGGAGCGTCCCGGAGAAGAGACGGCCGGTGGCGACCTCGCCTGCATGGGGGTCGAAGGAGATGTCGGTGACCATCAGGGCGATCGGGCCCTTCGGGTCGCAGTCCACCATCGCCTTGCCGACGCCGGACTCGTAGTCGCCGTGCCAGATGATGTGCACACGGCGGTCCTGCGCATCGATCGGGTCGGGCAGGTGGCGGACGACCATGTCGAGGAGCACCTGGGCGAGCGGGCTCTTCTTTGCCAGGGTCTTCATGTCCTCTTCGCGGCAGCGGTCGTAGACCTCCTGGAAGTTCACGCCGCTCTTCTGCATGAAGGGCACGGAGACGGCCCAGTTGTAGAGTGCCGAGCCGAAGGCAACGGTCCCTGCCGCCGCATCGAGCTTCCAGCCGTTGTTGTAGGCCTTCTCATTCATGCCCTTGATCAGCTTGTTCACCTTGTCGATGACGCGGCCGAGACGGATCTGCATCTCGGTGGAATCGACCTTGAGCTCGTTGATCAGGCGGTCCACCTTGTTGATGAACAGCACGGGCTTGACGCCCTCCTTCAGGGCCTGCCTGAGCACCGTCTCGGTCTGGGGCATCGTGCCCTCGACGGCGTCCACGACGACGACCGCACCGTCCACCGCACGCATCGCACGGGTGACGTCACCGCCGAAGTCGACGTGGCCGGGGGTGTCGATCATGTTGATGAGGAACTCCTTGTCGCCGTAGGTGTGGACCATCGAGACGTTTGACGAGTCGATGGTGATACCGCGGGCCTGTTCCTCCTCGTCGGAGTCCATGAAGAGCTGGCGGCCGGCAAGCTCCTCGGAGATCATCCCCGCACCTGCAAGCAGGTTGTCGGAGAGGGTGGTCTTGCCGTGGTCGATATGTGCAACGATACCAATGTTGCGGATCCGGTCGGGCTTGTCCATCAGGCCGGTGACCCGCTCTACCATCTTTTTCCTTCGTGTCATGGAAATGCCTCAAAAACAAAAAAGGGTATATTACCGTGCAGCCTTTGCAACGCGCTCACGTTCTTCCTTCTTGGAGACCGAGAAGCACTTTGCGTCACCCTTCGCTGCGGCGATGATCTCGTCGGCGAGGACGTCGGAGGCGGAACGCTTGCTCTTGTGGGAACCGTTGTATGCAGCCGTTGCGATGAAGCCGATGGCGGCATCGACACGGCGCTGCGGAGCGGTATCGACCGACTTGGGGACGTTGATGCCACCGTACTTCAGGCGGACCGTCTCCTCGCGGGGCCCTGCATTGGAGATCGCGTCCACGAGCACCTGCACCGGGTTCTTCTTGGTCTTTTTGTTGATCTTGTCGAAGGCCTCCTCGACAATCCGGATCGCAAGCTGCTTCTTGCCGGTGTTGTGCTCGGTCTGCATGATCTTGTTGATCAGACGCTCGACGATGAGCATCTCACTCTTCGCAAACTGCTGCTGGGAGAGTTTCCCGCAGGAGTGCGGCACGATCATGGAGGTGAGGTTCACATACCTGACAAGCCCGGGGTCGTTGATCTGGACCTCGGAGATATCCCACTTGTTGAAGAGGAGCTGCTGAACGCCGCTTTCTTCCTGCTCTTCTGCCTGGACGGGCACGTCTGCTTCTGTCATCATGATCACCTGCGCGGCTTCTCCTTCCTCCCGAGAACCATTTCCTGGAGGGAGACATCGTTCACCTTGGTCACACAGAAGCGCACCCCAGGGATATCTCCCTTGGAACGGCCGAGACGGCCGCCGATGCCCTCAATGGTGACCTCGTCGTGCTCATCGATGAAGTTGATCGCACCGTCGCCGACGGCGAAGGCGGTGACCTGGCGGCCGTTCTTGATCAGCTGCACGCGCACGCACTTGCGGATGGCCGAGTTCGGCTGTTTTGCCTCGACACCGATCTTCTCGAGCACGATGCCGCGGGCCTGCGGGGCGCCCTCAAGGGGGTCGGATTTTACATCGAGCATCAATTCACGGCGCGCGTAGGTCGTATCGCTCCAACGCGTCTTGTTAGCGTCACGCTTCATCTTTCTGGCTGCAAATTTTCCCATTCCCATTGAATACCCTCTTTGTGTCGGATTTCTAGATTTGGATACCCTTCACTGTGGTATAGTACCAAAGCGCGGAACGAATATATGTATTGTCCATCGCACCGAAATCTGGTAGTATTCATGGAACGTCCTGTATAATAATCTTATATGCCCGCCGGGCGAATGATCAGTGATGGTCACCGTCATCTATAAGGAAACCTACTTCGATGCAAGCCACCGCCTCCTCCATTATGTGGGGAAGTGCCACCGCCTCCACGGTCACCGCTGGCGGGTGGAGGCCTGGATCAGCGGGACGCCGGACCCGAAGACCGGCATTCTCATCGATTTCAACTGTATCAGGGCGGTCACCGACCGGTTCGATCACCAGGTGATCCTCAACGAGGAGGACCCGATGGTCCCCTGCATCCGCCAGTTCCATGACGTGGTGACCACCGCCGGGGATCCGACGAGCGAGGCGCTCGCCGAGATCATCACCGACCTCATCAACGAGGCCTGTATCGAGGGGGGGTCAGATGCGCGGGTGGTGCGGGTCCGGGTCTGGGAGGCGGCGACCTGTTATGCGGAGATCGAGTATGCGGATAGCTGAGATCTTCTGCTCCCTGCAGGGCGAGGGGAGAAACCAGGGGCGCCCGACCGTGTTCATCCGTCTGGCCGGCTGCAACCTGCGGTGCGCATGGTGCGACAGCCCAGCGGCGCGGGACGGGGATAGGGGGGTGGAGATGGGTGTCGACGCCGTCCTGGACCGCATCTGGCGGATGAAGGTCCGTCACATCTGCATCACCGGCGGCGAACCCCTCCTCCAGATCGACGAGGTCGCCGAGGCCTGCCGCCGCCTCCAGCGCATGGGGTATTCGGTGGAGATCGAGACGAACGGCACCGTGGACTTCAGACCGGTGCAGCCGTTCGCGTCGGTCTGCATGGACGTCAAGTGCCCCTCGTCCAGCCAGAGGAGCGACATCTCGCTCCTCCAGCATATCGGCGAGAGGGACAGCGTCAAATTCGTCGTTGCCGACGAGGAGGATCTCGAATTTGCAGAACGAGTCATCACCCACTGCCCGATCCGGGGCGAGACCTTCATATCCCCGGTGTATGGAGCGGACGAGCAGGGCATCGCCAGGTGGGTGCTGGCGGCAAACCTGCCGGCGCGTTTCCAGATCCAGCTCCACAAGTACCTGGAGATGAGATGACGATGAAGGCGGTATGTCTTCTTTCCGGCGGGATGGACTCGACCACCCTCGCCTACCTGGCAAAAGAGATGGGCTATGAGGTCCTGGCCCTTCACCTCACCTACGGGCAGAGGACCGCCGAGAAGGAGCGGGCGTGCGCACGGACGATTGCCGGGCTCCTGGAGGCGGAGGAGTTCCTGGAGATCGACGTCGGCTATTTCTCAAAGTTCGGCAAGAGCGCCCTCACCGATCCGGCGATCGCGGTGGAGGACTACAGCGAAGGAGAAGAGGGGATCCCGCAGACCTATGTGCCGTTCAGGAACGCCAACCTGCTCTCGATGGCGGTCAGTTTCGCCGAGTCCCGCGACGCCGAAGCGGTGTTCATCGGGGTGCAGTCCTCCGACTATTCTGGCTATCCCGACTGCCGGGAAGAGTTCATCCAGGCCTTCCAGCGGGCGGTGGACCTCGGCACTGCTGCCGGCGGGCGGATCCGACTGTTGACGCCCTTCGTGCACATGAACAAGACAGAGATCGTGCAGAAGGGGCTGGACCTCGGGGTGCCGTACGAGCACACCTGGTCCTGCTACACCCAGAACGAGGTCGCCTGCGGGGTCTGCGATTCCTGCCATTTCAGGCTCGAGGCCTTCCGCGCCCTGGGCATCGAGGACCCGATCCCCTACCGGGTGAGGCCGTGACCGAGATCTACCGCGGGCGGCGCCTCTCGGTAAACCTGGAGCGGATCACCCTCCCTGACGGTTCGGAGCGGGAGCGGGTCGTGGTCCGACCCGGCAACGCCGCCGTGATGCTCCCGCTGGAGGGGGAGCACTGCTACCTCATCCGCCAGTACCGTTTCGCCATCGACGGGTGGATCTACGAGGCGCCGGCCGGAACCCTGGAGGAGGGGGAGGACCCGGTCGAGACGGCCAGGCGCGAACTCGTCGAGGAGTGCGGACTGGCGGCAGAGGAGATGATCCCGCACGGCTTCATCTATACCACACCGGGGTTTTCGGACGAGCGGATCTATCTGTATGAGGCCCGCGGCCTCTCCCCCTCAAGCGAATTCACCCCTGACGACGACGAGCAGATCGAGGTCGTCCGCCTGCCGGTCGCCGACCTCATGGCGATGTGCCGGGACGGGCGGATCACGGACGCCAAGACGATCGCCATCGCATACCGCTGCTGCCGGTGATCCGATGCGCCGCCTCGCCCCCCTCCTTCTGCTCCTCCTGGTCGCCGCCGGGTGCACAGGTGCGCTGGAGACGGCGACCTCTGCCGTGGACGACGACGGCACGCTCTCCCTCGTCGTGCCGGTGCCGGCGTTCTCTGAGCAGGTGCTGAACGAGAGCGGGGGCGTCACGGTGTCGGAGATCGTGCTCCACCGCGATATCGACATCCCCTGCCTGCTGGCCGCACCGGAAACGCCGGAGGCGGCGATCGTGTATGCACCGGGGGCCGGCGTGCTCCCCGCGGCGCATCTGGAGCGGGCGATCCGGTATGCGGAGGCGGGGATCGCCTTCTGTGTCGTGGACATCAGGGGGAACGGCGGCGGGGCGGCGGGGCACCCCTTCGACCTGAACTCCGAGTTCGCCGCCTTTGCCGGCGGGAACCAGCCCCAGACCCACCGGATCGCCGCCGACCTGATCGCCTGCCGGGAGGTGCTCGCGGAGCGCTATCCCGTCCCGGTATGGGCGATGGGGTCCTCGAACGGCGGGCGGTATGCCGAACTGGCGGCCGCCGCCGATACCGATTTTGCCGGGTATATCGGGGTTTCGACATCAGGATTCGGGCGGGCGGGCGACGACTACGGCGGGGACGCACGGCGGTTCCTGCTCTCGATCGATCCCTCCGTCTCGATCGCCTCCATATCCCCGCGGCCGGTGCTCCTTTTCCATGCCACCGAGGATCCGGTGATCCCCTATGCCGACGGGCAGGCCCTGTTTGAGGCGGCCGCAGAGCCGCGGGAATTCGTCCCCTTCAACGGCACACACGGCGTCAATGCCGAGGTCGATGCCGGCGTGATGGCCGTATGCGTGTGATTTATACGAATCTGGAGAGAACATATACTAGCTCTGTAGACTGGTGAACGTGAGATGACCAATATTGAGGAGATGGAACCGGCGCGGCTGCGATATGAGTTCAAAAAGATGCTCGAGCGGCTGGAGGCAAAGCAGGGAAGCGGGACCGAGCTGATCTCGCTCTACATCCCGCCTGACAAACAGATTTTCGACGTCACGGCCCAATTGCGGGACGAGTTCGGGCAGTGCTCGAACATCAAGAGCAAACAGACGAGAACCAACGTCCAGAGCGCCATCTCCTCCATCCTTTCACGCCTGAAATACTTCAAGAAGCCGCCCGAGAACGGCATGGCCGTCTTCTGCGGGACGGTGAACACCATCGGCGACCGCACCGACCTCCAGTGCGAGATCGTCTATCCGCCCGAGCCCCTCGGCATGTATATGTACCGCTGCTCCTCGAACTTCGAGCTCGAACCCCTGAAGGCGATGCTCGAGGAGAAATATGTCTACGGTCTCCTGGTCATCGACCGGCGGGAGGCATACTGGGGCTTCCTGCGGGGTAACCGGATCGAGCCCATCAGCGGGAGCACCTCGACCGTGCCGGGCAAACAGCGTAAAGGCGGACAGTCATCGGTCCGTTTCGAACGTCTCCGTCTCATCGCCATCAACGAGTTCTACAAGAAGGTCGGGGACCACGCAAGCGACGTCTTCCTGGCCGAGAAGGACTTCTTCGAGCGTTTCAAGGGGCTGCTCATCGGCGGACCCTCACCGACCAAGGAGGAGTTCTATGAGGGCAACTACCTCCACCACGAGGTGCAGAAACGGGTGCTCGGCCTCTTCGACGTCGCCTATACAAACGAGAGCGGGCTGGGTGAACTGGTGGACGCCGCACAGGACGCCCTGAAGGGGATCGAGGTCGTCAAGGAGAAGGAACTGATGACCCGGTTCCTCCGGGAACTGGTCAAGGACGACAGCGTCGCCGCATACGGTGAGGAGAGCGTGAGGCGGAACCTGGAGATGGGGGCTGTGGATATCCTGCTCCTCTCCGACCGCCTGCGGGAGTCACGCCTGCGGATCAAATGCGGCTCCTGCGGTTATACCGAGGAGCGGACCATCAGGGTCGAGCCCGGCAAGACGACCAAGGATTTCGAGACCGGGTCCTGCCCGCAATGCAGCGCACCCCTGCAGATCGAGGAGGAGGTGGACATCATCGACGAACTCACCGCCCTGGCCGATCAGAGCGGGACGAAGGTGGAGATCATATCGGACGAATTTGAGGAGGGTTCGGTGCTCTACTCGGCCTTCGGCGGGATAGCGGCGATCCTCAGATACAGGACGGGATACTAGAATGTTTCTTGAGACCTACCGGATACTGGAGGCGGCACTGCGGGATGCCACCGGCGCCGAATCGGCGGACCTGGTCGATGGCGGCGAGCATGCGGACTTCGCCACCACCATCGCCTTTTCCCTGGCAAAGAAAGAACGCAAAGCACCGATGGCGATCGCCGCCGATCTGGCGGAACGCCTCGCCCCTGCCCTCGATCCGCACGGCATCAGGGTCGATACGAAGGGGCCGTACATCAACTTCCATGTCAGCGACGCCTATGTCCGCGAGACGGTGAAGGCGGCCCTCGAACCCGGATTCGGGCGCCTCCCCGAACAGGGCGGGCGGGTGAACCTGGAGCACACCAGCGCCAACCCCAACGGCCCCCTGCATGTGGGGCACATCAGGAACTCGATCATCGGCGACACCCTGGCCCGCGCCTTCCGGAAGGCCGGATACACCCTGGAGGTCCACTACTATGTGAACGACATGGGCCGCCAGATCGCCATCGTCTCCTGGGGCTTTGACCATATCGAATTGGCCGCAGAAGAGGGGGAGAAGGGAGACCACCACATCGCGCGCGTCTATGTGGCGGCAAACCGGCGGATCGAGGCGGACGAGTCGATCGTCGCCGATATCGACCGCCTGATGCAGCAGATCGAGGCCGGCGACCCCGAGACCGCACGGAAGTTCAGGGCGGTCGTCTCCCGCTGCCTCGACGGCTTCAAGGTCACGATGAAGAACCTGAACGTCGTCCACGACCGCTTTGTCTGGGAATCGGACTTCGTGCGCAACGGCGATATGAGGCGGATCATCGAGAAACTCGACCGCATGCCGGAGGCGATACACGAAGGCACCCTGGCCATCGACCTCTCGGCGTTCGGGTTCGAGAAGGAGTATGTGGTGCGGCGCTCGGACGGCACCTCGGTCTACGCGGCGCGGGACCTGGCCTATCACACCTGGAAGGGCCGCAACTTCGAGCGTGTGATCGACGTGCTCGGCGCCGACCACAAGCTGATCGGCTCGCAGCTCCAGTGCACCCTGCAGCTCATGGGCGAACGACCCCCAGAGATCGTGATCTTCGAGTTCGTCTCCCTGCCCGAGGGCTCGATGTCCACGCGGGCCGGGAAGTTCATCTCGGCAGACGAACTGATCGCCGAGGTGACGAACAAGGCCTATGATGAGGTCTCAGATCGCCGCCCCGAACTCCCCGAGGAGGAGCGGGAGGGGATCGCCCGGGCCGTGGCGCTGGCCGCCATCCGCTACGATATCGTCAAGGTCTCGCCAGAGAAGTCGACGGTCTTCAACTGGGAGGAGGCGCTGGACTTCGAACGGCAGAGCGGCCCCTACGTCCAGTACTCCCATGCCCGGGCCTGCTCGATCCTGGAGAAGGCAGGGGCGTTCGAGTATGCCTACGAGTTCACCGATCCACACGAGATCGCCCTTGCAAAGCAGATCGCCCGCTTCCCGGCGGTGATCGACCAGGTGGTCCGGGACCTCCGGCCCCACCTGCTGGCGATCTATGCCCGCGACCTGGCCGATCTCTTCAACTCCTTCTACCGCTAT